>JAGFXG010000086.1 GCA_017860985.1 Deltaproteobacteria bacterium | reverse complement strand
AATTTTTACATGATCTCCGACATCAAATTTGAACTTCGGTTTCGGTTTCAGCGTTCCTTCATCAATTCTGACCTTCAGATTCTCAACATCCTTGTCCGGAATAGGGGAAGGTTTATCCTTGCTGCCTATGAAACCGGTCACTTTCGGCGTGTTCTTTACAATGTGCCAGTTTTCATCGCTCATTTCCATGCGCACAAGAATGTATCCGGGAAAAAATTTTCGCTTGGAAGTTTTTTTCTCCCCGGAAATCAATTCAACGACATCTTCTTCCGGGATAAGAATATCTGAAAAAGAATCCTGCGCACCGGCAAGTTCAATCCTTTCCTGAAGGCTCAATTTAACCTTATTCTCGAATCCTGAATAAGTATGTACGACATACCATTTAAAAGCCATGAAGTTAACCTAATATAAACTTTACAAGTTTGGCGAGAATGAAGTCAATGATTCCCAGATAAACAGCCGTTATCGCAACAATCACCATGACAACCCCGGTAGAAGCCAATGTCTGTTTCCTTGTCGGCCAGGTGACCTTCTTCAGTTCGGCCTTCGCCTGAGAAACAAACTGCATTGCCTTATCCACGAACAGTTTGATTTTTTCCATATCTTCAGCCCTTTTTTCGAGGAAAACTGGCAGGCCAGGAGGGACTTGAACCCCCAGCATCCGGATTTGGAGTCCGGCGCTCTATCCATTAGAGCTACTGGCCTGTCCCGGTTTCAGCTACTTTGTTTCCCTGTGCAGTTTGTGTCCACGGCAAAACTTGCAGTATTTTTTCATTTCCAGGCGGTTTTGCATCGTGCGCTTATTCTTTGTCGTCGTATAATTTCTCTGCTTGCATTCTGTGCAGGCTAAAATAATATTGTTTCGCATAATTCTCCTTCACTGGAGCCCACGACCAGGATTGAACTGGTGACCTCATCCTTACCAAGGATGTGCTCTACCGACTGAGCTACGTGGGCGCGGCATTTTTAAAAACATTACAACCGGTATTTATATAAAAACCTGGAGCGGGAAACGGGATTCGAACCCGCGACCCTCAGCTTGGAAGGCTGACGCTCTAGCCCCTGAGCTACTCCCGCTTACCCATATTAATGGTGGAGGGGGGAGGATTCGAACCTCCGTAGGCTCCGCCGGCAGATTTACAGTCTGCTCCCTTTGGCCGCTCGGGAACCCCTCCAGTTACAAAACTCAAACTGGAGCTGGCGATGGGACTTGAACCCGCAACCTGCTGATTACAAATCAGCTGCTCTACCGATTGAGCTACGCCAGCAAATCCTTCTAATTCAAATAGTTTCACAGGAAGACTTCCTTAAGCCTTCCTTGCTTTAAACGCAACAAAACCATTACACTGCTTCGTGCGAATTGCGGACTTTAATTTTTATACTTGTTTTTGTCAAGTAAATTTTTAAATTATTTAAACAAATATCCGGGAATGAAAACAGAATGATCTAATCTTTATCGCCGAAATAATCCGCCGAGAAAATATATATTTCAGTTTCCTTATCTTTCCATGCTCTTGGGGACAGGCCGGCCTTGTAACAGGTCTCTTTTAAAAAATTATCCCTGTCCCAGCCATACTCCGTTGCCACTTGCGGCAGGAGCAAACCGGAATTATAACCCCGGACAATGTAAATGCCATGCTTTCCCACCTCAATTTCATCAATATTCTTAATCTTTTGTAAAGGACTCAAAACTGAGATTTCAAAACTCAAATCTCTGATCTCTTCACTTTTGACAGACGGAAAACGCGGATCGTGAAAAGCCGCGGCAACAGCCATTTCCTGAACCGTTTCTCCAAGAGGCTTGACAGCTTTAATATAGCCGATGCAGCCGCGCAGATGCCCCCGTTTCTTTAAAGTGACAAAGGCACCTCTCTTTTCCTTAAGAATCGGCAAATCCGTCGACAATTTTGGCATTTCTCTGTTTCCTGCCTTTGCGACGATTGCCCTTTTGGCGATTTCCAGAAGCGTGGTTTTTTCCTGATCTGTTAATTCCATTTTCTCCTCTGTTTTTTATCGATAGTAAACTGCTGATGCGTAACCAACCACTGAACTTTTGTCCCCTGTTACATCACCGGAATTGGCGTATTTCAATAGCAGAGAACGACGGGCACCCATTTTTTGTGAAGTCAGCATGGCCACCGCTATCGGTCCCCCACCGCAGGCTTCTGTTTTGTCAAAAGCCAGGCTCTCTAAAAGTCCTTTGACATCGTTATCTTGAATGTGCTGGATAACAATCCCGTCTAACGCTCTTGCCTCCTTGTAACCATGAAAATGAGACAGGTCACTGCTTGCGACGATCAGTACCCGCCGGTCTTTAGCCGCCTGAAAGACTGCATCAGCAAGAGCAAGGCATGTTTCGGCGCTCTGATCCCCCATCACCAGCGGCACAAAAGAAAAATCCCCCAGAACCACCTGTAAAAAAGGAAGCTGAATTTCCAGGGAATGTTCCTGTGCGTGGGCAGCAGGAAAGTCAACAATTATGCTGCCGTACGATTTGATCCTGCCGGCCAGATTTTCATCAACAGGAACCACACCCAGCGGTGTTTCATAGCCCCCTTCGCTATATATGGACACACCTCCAAAAGCAACCCGGTGACTGGGGCCCACAAGAATAACCGAATCATATCGTTTCCCCATCAGCAGTTCATACGCATATGCCGCCACCTGGCCGGAATAAACATAACCGGCGTGAGGCACAATTAATGCCGTAACATCGCCTTCCAGTTCCCGATGGGGTACATTTTGAATATACCTCGTGATATCATCCCTTAAAACGGAAGAATCTCCCGGATACCAGGAACCGGCGATGACAGATTTTCTTATTTTTCCCATATGCCTATTTAAACCGCCAGATTGTACCTTGTTGACTGTCTAAGACTTCAACACCGAGCGCAGTCAGCTGATCCCTCAGTAAATCCGCCTCCTGCCAGTTTCCGGCTTTTCTGGCACCCTCCCTTTTTTGAACAAGCTCGGCAACATCGCGATGCAGGGTTTGTTCTCCAATATCCATAATTCCCAGTATTTCGTTTATCTTTTCCAGTGCTTTAATAATTTTCCGCGCGTCAGGCCCGCTGATTTTGCTCTGCGCCAAAGGCACATTTATTTTACCAATAAAACCAAAAAGAGCCGCCAGGGCACCAGAGATGTTGATGTCGTCATCTAAAGCCTTATCAAAGTCGAGATGGAGGTCGTAAATCATCTGATCAACATCGGGATCATCATGAGTATGATTATCAATGACCTGCAGCCGGTGGATAAGCGTATCAATTTTTTTAACCGTATTTCTGGCCATCTGCAAGGCTTTTTCAGAATAGCTGATCGGTTTTCGGTAATTCATTCCGAGCAGAAAAAAGCGGATATCCCTGCCCCGGTAACCATTATCTTTCAGATGTGCGATAGTGACTGCATTATTCAGAGAACGGGACATTTTTCTTCCGTCCACCAGGATTAACTCAGCTCCGATCCAGTACTGCGCACCGCTGTGACCGGAAAACGCCCTGTTGATCGCAACAATATTTTCACAATGGGGAAACGTTTCATCCGCTCCGCTGATATGAATGTCATAAGCCGTTCCCAGGTATTTTTGAGACACGGCCGCGCATTCCAGATGCCAGCCCGGCCGGACATTGCCCCACCGTGTCTTGTGATAAATTCCTCTTTTTAACTCACTCAAGGTTGCCCTTTTCAGAAGCGCAAAGTCCGCCGGGCTGTCTTTTTCATAATCATCAAGATCAATCGATTGTCCCAAACGGGTCTTGGCCAGATCAATATTGGAAAGGCGACCATAATCGGCCAGCTTGGAAATATCGAAATAAACCGAATGAAGCTTTTCGTATGCATATCCTTTATCCATCAGCTTTTCAACGATCTTGAGCATGGCATCAACCGTTTCAGAAGCTTTTATATAAATATTTTCAGGACGGATATTTAAATATTGCGCATCGTCCAGGAAAATCTGCAGATATTTATTGGAATAATCCGCTAAATCCATTTCCGCCTTTTCTGACCCCCGAATGGATTTATCAGTTATATCAACAATATCAATAACATGCTTAACTTTGTATCCTTTAAAAATCAAATATCTGGATAGCAGATCGGATACAACCAGGCGCCTGTAATTTCCCAGGTGTGGCGCATCATGGACGGTCGGACCGCACGTGCGCATGAACACCTGTTCCGATTTCAGCGGACGGAAAAGGGTTTTCCGGCGTTGCAGAATATTATAAAGGTTAACTGCCGCCAGTTCTTGTTTGACTGCGAATAACTCTGTGCTCAAATAACGCTCGCCGCTGTCCGGGAAAACAACCACGATCAGACCTTCTTCCATTTGACGAGCCTTCTGGGCAGCGACAAACATGGCCGCTCCTGAACTCATTCCCGCCAGAATACCCTCTTCAAGGGCAAGCCTGCGCGACATTTCAAAAGCATCTTCATCCAGGATATTCACTTTCTCATCAAGACGCTTCTTGTCAAAAATCCCCGGACGGTAAGACTCGCGCATGTTTTTGAGTCCCTGAATCTTGTGCTGGAGATAAGGTTCCACACCGATGATCTGGATCCCCGGGTTCAGTTCCTTGAGCTTTTTGGAAAGCCCCATGGCTGTACCGGTCGTACCGAGGGTGGATATGACCATGGTCACCTGACCTGTGGTTTGGTCCCAGATTTCCTGTGCGGTCCCGAAATAGTGGGCGGCAACATTGTCCTCGTTATTAAACTGATCCGTACCGAAATATTTGCCGGGGTTTTCACGCAGCATGCGATAGGCTTCTTCAATGGCACCGTCAGTTCCCAGCGACGCCGGGGTAAAATGCAGTTCGGCGCCCAGCGCCCTCAATATTTTTTTGCGCTCTTCGCTTGCCGCTTCAGACATCGTGAGACAAAGCCTGTAACCTTTGGCTGCGGCAATCATGGCAAGACCTATGCCTGTGTTGCCGCTGGTTGCTTCCAAAATGGTTTTATTGTGGTTTAAATCACCCCTTTTTTCAGCGCTTTCAATCATAAACAGGGCGGTGCGGTCTTTAATGGAACCACCGGGGTTGGCAGACTCCAATTTAGCCAGAATTGTCACCTTTTTATTGGGATTGAGCCTTGTTATTTCGACAAGGGGAGTGTTGCCGATGCGATCAATAATGCTTTTATATGTTTTTTTTATCATAACATACCCTATGGATCAAAAACAAGTCACTCCCTTGTCGGCAAAGGGCTTTTTAACGGGGCAAAGATTCATCCTGGATAAACGTTGATCAGCTGTCCATTTTGGGCAGAGAAATTTTTATGAACGAAACTCCCTGTTCTTTCAGATCCGTTTCTTCCTGCGGAGTCGTTGTACCTTTTATGTTTCTTTTTTCTTCATCGCCGTAATGGATTTTCAAGGCAACTTCGGCAAATTTATCCCCGACATCTTCAAAGTTTTTTTCAATATACTGGTGGAATACCTGCAGGGACCGGTCCGGGGAAATATCCGGATTATTTTTTTTATCCGACATTTTTGAATCCTTCCCCATAATGGCAATGGAAGAAGGAACAATTTCCACATTCGAGCTGTTACAGACAGGACAGCAAACCAGCCTCCTGGCGTTCTGCTCAATCCAAGCCTGACGGTCTTTAAACCAGCCTTCAAATTTGTGGCCGTTATCACATTTTACATCATAAATAATCAAGTGTCGGGCACCTTCTGTTTAAATAAATCAGATTCAATAAAAACATGTGGACATTTGGCAATAAATTTTATAACGTTCCTGCCCGTGTCGGGATGTGGCCCAGCTTGGTAGGGCACTGCGTTCGGGACGCAGGAGTCGCGCGTTCAAATCGCGCCATCCCGACCATCTTTTTCCTTTTTTTAGTGTCTCTAACCACCCTCAACGGATGCCATTTTAAAGATCGGCAGATACATGGCGATAA
>JAGFXG010000085.1 GCA_017860985.1 Deltaproteobacteria bacterium | reverse complement strand
GGTGTGAAAAGGATGCGCAGTATCTGATCGATTGACTCTGCTTTTGGCGCGGTGGCGGGATGTGCATCCAGTATTTCTCTTAATTTTTCGTAAGGGTTCATTTGTCGCCTTCTTCAGTCAGGATTTACAGTACCATGACACACCAACCGTCTACAAGTTAAAATAATTTTCAAACAACGTCGCTATATAGCATTAATGGAATTAACCACCCAGGATCAAAAAGTTCTTTACGATTACACATTAGTGTATCATACTGAAGATACCGAAAGGTTTCCTGATCTTCATGCCTTAAAATGGCCCCATGTATGTGCAGAGGGAAACACATACACAGGAGATTGAAAATGTTCCGAGGGATTACAAAAGTCGCTGTTTTGCTGGCAGCATGTATCGCAATAGGCTGCAGTTCCTCCATCAATCTGGAGGTGCGTCGGGCGACGCCCTTAGTTTCGGAGCGTAATACGTCACTTTTGGCCGGTGTCGGTAGGGCGGACATTACCCCGCGGCCGGGCATGCCCATGGCAGGCTATTCAGCCAACGCAAATTACGGCAAGGGTTTCCGTACACGCCTGTTCGCCCGCGTCATCTACCTTAAACCCGTGGATAGAGGGCCCGTGGCCCTGGTCCAGTGCGATCTCCTGACAGGTTCTGAACTGGTGCATCGCCGGGTCGCCGAACTGGTGGCGGATAAGACTGATCTGGATCTGCGAGGCATCATGCTGTCGGCCACCCACACCCATTCCGGCCCCGGCAATCTTTCGGGAAGCAATTTTTACCTGATGAATACGGCAAACGCAGGCGGGCTGGATATGAAATTTTTCGACTTTGTAACCGGCCAGATCGCCGCTGCGATCATCGATGCATACAACAGCAGGAGACCTGCCAGGATTGCCACGGGAAGTATTGAAGCCTATGGTTTCACGCGCAACCGCAGTATCTCGGCCTACCGGGCGAATCTGAATGCCGATCCTGTTAAGGCGAGGGACATACGCAAGGCAGTAAATCCCATGATGTATATGGTGCGCATCGACTGCTATGACGTCAGGAGCGGCGCCTACGTGCCAGCCGGTGCCTTCACCAGCTTCTCGATCCACGGCACAACCGTGCCTTCACAAAACATCCTCTACAACGCCGATGTCTTTGCCTATATTGAGAGGGAGCTCGAATGGGAAATGGCGAGGAAATACAGAAATACAGGGTTCGTTCATGCCGTAGTCAACGGCACCCATGCCGACAACGCACCGGATATCATCTCTGATGGCCCAGGGTACAAGGAGTCGCGAAGACTCGGTGTCGGCTTGGGGCGGAAGGCGATCGGGCTTTTTAACTCACTGGAAAAACAACTCAGCGGGAGGGTGAAGGTAGGTGCGGCCCTTCGGGAGGTCGATTATTACCGGAACAATACCGTCGACGGGATCGCGATATGCGATACTCCCCGAGTGGGCAATACGCTTCTTGCCGGCGCGTATGACGGGGGTCCCACGCCCATCCTCAACTGGCTGCCATTTTTTAAAGAAGGGTCCAAACGGTGGATCTTTACCTCTGGATGCCATGGCAACAGGAGGATAGCCCTGTGGCCATTCCAGTCGCTCATCCTTCCAAGGGATGAATTTCCCCACAGAATCACCTTTCAGGCCATCTGGCTGGGTGATATAGTTCTTCTGCCTCTTCCCTACGAGGTCACCATGGAATCAGGCCGGCGCATTGCCGAGACTTGTCGGAAATCGGCGATTCAAGGCGGCATGCCTGCGGACACGCGTTTTGTGGTGGTGAGTGTTTCCAATGGCTATACCGGCTACTCCACCACCCCTGAGGAATACGCCCAGCAGCGCTACGAGGCCGGCCATACGCTCTATGGCCCCAATACCAATCCCTTCATCACCGCGCAGGCCGCCAGGGTCGTCGGTGATCTGGTGCGTCAGGAAGAATTCTGTGACAACCCCGGGCCATGGATGTTCAGGCTTACGGAACAAACATTCTACCGGAAGTATGATGAGCCGCAGGGCCGGCGGCAGACGCTTGCGGAACCAGAACTGCGGAGACCTGATGGCGGGGAGGAGCACTGGCTCCTCAAGTGGGCCGATGTCCCCCCAACGCTGATCAATCTTCACCGCTGCCTGGTATCCATCGAATACAGTGAGGACGGGGCAAAATGGTTCCCCCTGGAAGAACGTGGTATCAGTGTTGATGACGATGGCTACGACCTGTCAGTGACCTTTACAGGTGAGTTGACTGGCGCCAAAATGGGGATATACGAAACCCGTTGGTTTAACCCCGAGAAAAGGGAAGGGCGATGGTACCGCTTCAGGATCGAACCCAGGCAGGGGCAGGAGATGTTTTTCTCGAAGGCGTTCAAATCATAGAACCGCAAGATGGCTTGAGAAAATGTCAGCTGATTTTAAGTGTTCCGACCTATGCCTGGTTTGAAAGACATTGTCAAAAAAAGTTTTCCTTAGCAACCGTTTCATAAATACTCAATAATGCCGTAAACATCAATGCCTTACGCGAGGAGGAAAAAAATGGAATTTGACCGTGATAGTTTAGCAAAAAACGATGGCAAAGAAGGCCGCCAGGCTTTAGTTGCTGTGGATGGAAAAGTATATGATGTTACGGGCAACCGTCTGTGGAAAAACGGCGCGCATATGAACAGGCATCAGGCAGGCGCTGATCTGACCGAGGCCATCGCCGCATCGCCACACGGCAGGGATGTTTTGGGAAAAATCCAGGCAAAAGGAACGCTGGCGAAAGAACCAGAAGATAAACCGCCGTTGCTTCCGGGGTGGCTGATAACGTTTTTGGATGCTTATCCGTTTTTCAAACGGCATCCGCATCCAATGGTGGTTCATTTTCCCATGGCGATTTTTATTATCGCCCCGCTTTTTCTTTCCTGGTATTATCTGATCAATCCGGCGCAGGGACTGCTTGACGCCGTTTTCTATCTCTATGTCTTAGGAACATTATCTTTGCCGGCGGCGATCGGCACGGGAATCCTGGCGTGGCTGGTTAATTATTCAGGCAAGCGCAATCCCATAATTATCCGAAAAACTGTTTTTTCCGTTTTGCTTTTGTTTTTTGATGTCATTATCATCACGGCACTAATCGTCAGACCGGCGATTCTGCAAAATCCTGCCGGTTGGGAAAAAATTGTGCCGGTGCTGATTTTTCTGTGCCTGCCGCTGGTTTCGATTATCGGCGAACACGGTGGAAAACTGGTTTTTCCCGTGCTCAAAAGCAAATAAGGCAAACACAAATTTTAACACATAAGATTATAAATCCGCGTTATTTCATGCGATCTTAGTAATGGTTTATTATTTGATCGGCAAAGCATGAATCGCTTTGATGACAAACCGCACTTGATCTCCGCTTTCAGGTTCATTTCTTAAGCTGAATCGGTATCAGCACAGAAGCCATCTCTTGCGTTGTATGAATTGGGAAAATAAGAAACAAACATTTTATTTATTGCACTGTCCAATTGAAGGTGTTTTACATTTTGCCCCGTCATTCCACGTCACGCCGTTGAGGTTCGATCCTGTCAGGATTGTTCCAGACAGATCCGCTTTGTTCATAATTGCTTCACTTAAGTTTGACCCGCTGAAATTTGTTTTATTCAGTTTTGCCCCGCTTAAGTTTGCTCTACTCAGGTTCGATTCGCTTAAGTTAGCCCCGTTCAGGTTCGACTCACTAAGGTTTGCTCCGCTCAGGTTCGACTTGCTCAAGTTTGCACCACTCAAGTCCAACTTGCTGAGGTTTGCCCCGCTGAGGTTGCATGAGGAACATGTCTTTGTGCTTTTCAGTTGTTTGATCTGTGAATTGCTTGACGCATTTGCTCCCACGAGGGGTAGGGTAAGGAACATCAAAATAAAAACGACCAGTAACAACGTTCTGCTCTCTGTTTTCATGTGCCCTCCATTTCGATAATCGTTCATATTAGAATTGACGGGATTGTTGCGATGTGCTCGCAACGACCAGGTGAAAAATATAAAAAACCTATCTGATTTTAAATAATTTTCAGTGACAATTCCATCAATTGTTCGATGCTGACTTTCGATGGCGCGTCGGAAAGCAGGCATGCTGCTTTTTGTGTTTTCGGAAAGGCGATCACGTCCCGAATCGATTCCGCATTGGTCATGATCATGGTCAACCGGTCCAGACCGAAAGCCAGCCCTCCGTGGGGTGGGGCCCCGTATTCTAAAGCATCCAGCAGGAATCCGAATTTCAGCCGTGCTTCCTCATCGCTCAACCCCAGAGCGCTGAAAACCTGCGCCTGAATGTCCTTGCGGTGTATGCGGATGCTGCCGCCGCCGATTTCCGAACCGTTCAGAACCAGGTCATAGGCTCTGGCTCTGACTTTTCCCGGATCGGTGGTCAATAGAGGCAGGTCTTCCAAAAACGGAGAAGTGAAGGGATGATGCGTGGAGACATACCGTTTTTCCGCTTCCGAATATTCCATGAGCGGAAATTCCGTAACCCAGGTAAAGGCCAGTGCATCGGGATCGATCAGGTTCAGTTTCCTGGCAAGGTGCACACGCAAATTTCCCAGAGAATCATGAACCACTTTGGGGGTGTCCGCGACAAAGAAAAGAATGTCGCCTTCTTTGGCGTTTAGCAATTGCCCAATGCCTGTGGTTTCCTCAGGCTTCAGGAATTTAAAGATGGGAGATGTCCAGTCGGCAGCGTTGATTTTTGCCCAGGCCAGTCCCTTCGCGCCATAAATGGCGACAAATTCCGCAAGACCGTCCAGGTCTTTGCGGGACAGTCCCGAGGCCTGATTGGCATTAATAGCCTTAATTACACCGCCATGTGCGGCGACTTCCGCAAACAGCTTAAAGCCGGAGTTTTTCACGATATCGGTGATATCCTTGATTTCCATGCCGAAGCGTACGTCGGGATTGTCCTTACCATAGCGGCTGATCGCGTCGGCGTAGGTCAGTCTGGGCAGGGGAAGCGAAAGTTCTTTGCCCAGGCAGACCTTGAATATTGACGCCATCAGGCCTTCCATCATCTGCATGATGTCTTCCTCGGTGATAAAGGACATTTCGACGTCAATCTGTGTGAATTCGGGCTGACGGTCGGCGCGAAGATCCTCGTCGCGGAAGCATTTGACAATCTGGTAATAGCGGTCGAATCCCGAAACCATCAGCAGCTGCTTGAAGATTTGCGGCGATTGCGGCAGGGCATAAAACGTTCCTTTGTTGATGCGGCTTGGCACCAGGTAGTCGCGCGCACCTTCCGGTGTGCTTTTGGTCAGAAACGGCGTTTCAACTTCAATGAATCCGTTTTCTTCAAAATAGCGGCGCGTAGCTGCCGCCAACCGGCTGCGCAAAAACAGATTTTTTTGAATCGCCGGACGGCGCAGATCCAGATAGCGGTATTTCAGCCGGATGTTTTCCGAGATGTCCTCATCATCGAAAGAGAAGGGGGGTGTTTTGGATTCATTCAGGATCTCCAGATCGGAAACGAGGACTTCCACCTGACCGGTTGCAAGCTCGGGATTGGTCATTCCTTCCGGACGTATTCGCACTTTGCCTTTTACTGCAATGACATATTCACTGCGGATTTTGTGGGCTTCACTGTGGACGGTTTCTCCCGCTTCCGGGTTGAAGACGATTTGCACAATCCCTTCACGGTCTCGCAAATCGACAAAAATCACGCCTCCATGATCGCGTCTTCGATGCACCCATCCCATTAAAACCACTTCTTCGCCATCATGTGATTCGGCTAAGCTTCCGCAGTAGTGTGTTCTTTTATCTTTTGAAATAAACTGGCTCACAAAACTATTCCCTCTTCTTTAAAAGATTTGTCAGGTCCTCCAGCAAATGATCCAGAGGCAGACTTTTTTGGTTTTTGGTGTTCATGTCCCGTAATTCGACTCTTGCTTCATCCATTTCCTTATCGCCAAAAATCAGCGTATAGGCGCTGTTCAATTTATCGGCT
>JAGFXG010000084.1 GCA_017860985.1 Deltaproteobacteria bacterium | reverse complement strand
GCGGCGGCCGTGCTGGGTGGACTGACCAGCATTCCCGGTGTGGTCATCGGCGGATTGATCCTGGGCATCATCGAAAACTTTTTCGGTTATGCCTGGCCGGAATGGAAACCGATAGTGGCTTTTGTTGTCATTATTCTTATTATTACCATCAGGCCCAGCGGGTTGTTCACAAAGCATTATGTGAAAAAAGTTTAAGGTTTTTAATCGCCGTCCATATTGTACGGATGGCTTGATGGATCCGGGAGTTTTTTCATGAGCGGAAAGAGAATCAAAATCATCCTTTGTGCCGTCGTGGCGATAATGCTTGCCGGCTTACTGATTTGGGATGTTCCACGCAACAAAATTGAAATGCTGTTGGAAAAAAGCGCTATTGAAAAGGCCGCCAATAATTATTTAAAAGCCGAAAAGGAAGGTGACCTGAAGCAGGCTTATGCTCTCCTGGCCCCATCTTCCGATTATAAGAAAACCTATTCCTATGATGAATACTTAAAGGATATTGCAAACCATCCGCCCGTGAAGATCAGCACCTATCGGATTGTCAATATTTGTCGTCTGCGGGACAACGACGTTCGGGATAAGTATCCCGGTGTGGACAAATTTGTCCAGGTCGAAGTGGACGTAACATTTAAGCACTCGGGCGAGAACAGCATTTTTAACTATAGCTTCACTTTTCTGAAAGAAAAAGGCGTCTGGTATAAGGGCTAAGACAATATAGAGGTTTCAGGGGCATAAAACAGTGAAGCATCAAAATGATTAATAAGGAGGAGGGTATGATGAAAAAAGTATGGGTTGCGATCTTGATTGTGTGCATGGTTTCCATGATTCCAATGCTTGCCGGCGCGGCCGCCAAGCCGGGATTTGACGACAAAGAAATCCGGATTGGTCAGTGGGGTCCACAGACCGGCCCTGCCGCACCCTGGGGATCGGTCGCCCGGGGCAGTGATATCCTTTTTAAAATTGTCAACGATGAGGGCGGTATCCATGGCCGCAAGATCAAATACTTCATCCGCGATGATCAGTATAATCCCGCCCAGACCAAGGGCATTGTGAAGGAACTGGTCGAACGCGAGGGCGTTTTTGCTTTTGTCGGCGGTGTTGGCGCTGCCTGCGGTATGGCGGTTAAAGAGTATCTGATGCAAAACAAGATTATCTGGGTGGGCCCGTCCACCGCCATCATCGAGTATGTCTTTCCGGTAAACCCTTACCTTTTTGCCGTTTATCCTCTCTATGAAGACGAGGCGAGCATTCTGACCAAGTATGCCGTAGAGAAAATGAAAGCCGACAAAATCGCTTTCTTCTATCAGAACGATGCCTATGGCAAGAGTGGTTTAACTGGTTGCAAGGCGAGAATGGCTGTTCTTAAGAAAAAACTGGTTGAAGAAATTTCCGTGGAACCCGGCGAGAAAGATCTTTCGTCACAGATGCTGCGTCTGAAAAATTCAGGCGCGGACACCGTGATCATGTGGGTCAATCCCACCTCGGCGGCCATCGCTCTTAAAACAGCCTCCACTATTGGATTCAAGCCTCAGTGGATTTCATCCAATACGCTGTCCGACTATGTTCTGATGAATAAAATAACCGGCGGAATGTGGGAAGGTGTCATTACTGGGGCATTTGCCGTACCGCCCGATTCCAACATTCCTCTTATGGTTAAGTACCGGGAAGCTACCAAAAAATATGCGCCGGAAGAACGCTGGGGTACCTTCTATATGGCGGGCATTCTCTATGCGGAGCCTCTGATCGAAGCCCTTAAAAAGACCGGTCGGAATCTCAGCACGGAGGCCGTATTAAAACAGCTCAACTCGATAAAAAAATTTCAGGGGATCGGCCCTCCGGTTACCTGGAGTGCCGGTGTTCACCAGGGAACCGATGCCATTATGATTCAGAAGTGCGGTCCTAATTCCACGTATATCACGTTGCAGGACTGGACATCCAATGAGTTGGCAACATGGAAGAAGAAAAAATAGGTTAAAGAGAGGCGGGAGGTGGGGCTTTTGCACCACCTCCCCTGAATAACAAAAACGGCCATCACCGGTGGCAAAGGTGATGGATCTCAGGGCTCTCAACTTATGGCGCATTTTAAAGTGGAACACCTCAGCATCGCTTTCGGCGGCATCAGAGCAGTCAATGATGTTAGCTTTGAAGTCGAGCGCAATACAATTTTCTCGATCATCGGACCGAACGGAAGCGGAAAGACCACGATCTTCAATATGATCAGCGGCATTTATAAGCCCAACGAGGGCGAGGTGATTCTGGAAAACGAAAATCTTGTCGGCCGGCGTCCGGACATTATTGCCCGCAAAGGTGTGGCGCGGACTTTTCAGAACATCCAGCTTTTCGGCAATGCCACCGTCATGGATAATCTCATGCTGGGGAGGCACATCCACATGAAAACAGGCATTCTCGGCGGTGCCTTCATGTGGGGAAGGCATTCCCGGGCTGCCAGAGAAGAGATCAGGCATCGAGAAGTTATTGAACACATAGTTGATTTTCTTGATCTTCAGTCTCTACGCGACCAGTTTGTCTCCAACCTGCCTTACGGCAAACGCAAACTGGTCGAGCTGGGTCGGGCGCTGGCTCTGGAGCCCAAGGTTCTGCTTCTGGATGAACCTTCCGCCGGCATGAACACTGAGGAAAAAGATGATCTGCGTATCTGGATCAAGGACATTCAGGAAGACTATAAGGTGACCATTCTGCTCATTGAGCATGACATGAATATGGTGATGGGCATTTCAGACAGAATCCTGGCCATCAGCCAGGGCGTAAAAATTATCGAGGGCACGCCGCAGGAAGTCCAGAAGCATCCGGATGTGATCGCCGCCTACCTGGGAGAGGAGGACTGATGCTTGCAATCAAAAACATCGAAACCTGGTATGATCTGATTCGGGCGCTGCACGGCATCTCCTTTGAAATCAAGCAGGGCGATATTGTCGCGCTTCTGGGAAGTAACGGTGCGGGGAAAACAACAACGCTAAAAACCATCATGCGTCTTTTGGAAGACGATCAACCGGAAAAGGGCACCATTGAATTCATGGGGAAAAGAATCGACCGCATGGATACGGAAGAGATTGTCCGTCTCGGCATCAGCTACGTGCCGGAAGGACGCGAGGTTTTCCCCGAACTCACGGTGATGGAAAACATCATGATGGGCGCTTACACGCGTAAAGACAGGCAGGGCATTAAGGACGATATTGAAGGCATTCTCAAACAGTTTCCTATCTTAAACGAGCGCAGTAATCAGCAGGCCGGGCATTTAAGCGGCGGTGAGCAGCAGATGCTGGCGATCGGCCGGGCGCTGATGAGCCGCCCCAAACTGCTGATGCTGGACGAGCCGTCACTGGGGCTTTCACCGCTTTTGACCAAGGAGATTTTCAGCATTATTCAGAGGATCAATCAGGAAGGCGTAACCATTCTGCTTGTCGAGCAAAACGTCAACATGGCGCTCAAATATTCTCACTATGCATTTCTCATGGAGAACGGCCGCATTGTGCGGGCCGACAAACCGGAGGTGCTGCGTGAAGATGATGACGTGAAAGAATTTTACCTGGGAATAGCCACGGAAACATCGGCGAAGGGATACAAACGATATCGCAGAAAGGTTCGTTTCCGCTGAGGTGCGTGAAGAATGGATAAAGACAACGTTCAAACTCTGCCCCAGAGCCTGAAGCTATTGATGCAGACCCAGCCGGACCGGATTGCCATGCGCATGAAGGATTACGGTATCTGGCATGACATCACATGGACACAATACTATCAGAACGTGAAGAAGGTTGCCATGGGGCTGCATGCTCTCGGCGTCAAGCGCGGCGACCACGTGGCGATTGTTGGTGAGAACAAACCGGAGTGGCTCTTCTCGGCCATGGGGGTGATGTCGCTGGGCGGCATCTTTGTCGGTGTTTATACCACCAACCCGGTAGCCGAGTGCGAATATGTTGTCGGGCATTCCGAGTCCGTTGTCTTTTTCTGTGAAGATGAGGAGCAGTTTGACAAAGCGCTGGCATTTCGGGATCGGACGCCGCATCTCAAAAAATGCGTGGTCTGGGACATGGAAGGTCTCAGGCATTTCAATGACCCGATGCTGATGAGTTTTGACGATTTGATGGCGCTGGGCGGGAAAACTGATCAGGAGAATCCGGGCCTGTATGAAAAAATCGTGGAAGAAGGCAAGACCGAAGAGACCGCATCTATCATTTACACATCCGGCACCACAGGGCCCCCGAAAGGCGCGATGATCGGTCACCAGAATTATTTATGGATTGCGCGCGCGACTGAAAAAATCACGAAGATGGAAACGAAGGATGAAACCATTTCCTTCCTTCCCCTCAATCATGTCTATGAACAGATCTTTGATATGATGATGCACATGCGGGCGGGCCATATTGTAAACTTCACGGAAAACACCGACACCGTCATGAACGACCTGCGGGATGTTTCTCCCACCTTGTTCCATGCTGTTCCCCGCATCTGGGAAAAATATCATTCAGGCATTGTGCTCAAAATGGCCGATGCCACCTGGTTGAAGCGGACGGTCTTCAATCTCTGTTTCAACATCGGGTCCCGTTACAACACTTACAAATTAAGCAATAAACCGATCCCCTGGTATTTATATCTGGGTTATCAGCTGGCTTATTTCAGTGTTTTCTGGAAACTCAAAGAGCGGTTGGGGTTTGACCGCGTTCGTCTAGGTTTTTCCGGCGCAGCGCCTATTTCGCATGAGATTCTAAAATTTTTCCAGAGCATCGGCATTCCGATCCGTGAAGGTTACGGGCTGACCGAGACCACGGGTATCACGCACATTTCCGACGCGGAAAATTTTAAACTGGGAACAGTAGGCCGCAATCTGCCGGGCGCGAACGTGAAGATTGCCGAGGATGGCGAGATTCTGATTCAGCACGGCGGAATTTTTCAGGGCTACTTCAAGGAACCGGAAGCTACGGCCGCGGCTCTGGAGGGCGGCTGGTTCCACACCGGCGATGTGGGGGAGGTCGATTCGGAAGGCTATCTCAAAATCACCGACCGCAAGAAAGACCTGATCATAACGGCAGGCGGCAAGAACGTTGCGCCCCAGTATATCGAAAACCTGCTCAAGTTTTCTCCATACATTACGGATGCAGTGGTCATCGGCGACCGGCGCAAATACATCACCGCGCTGATTGTCATTGATGAGGAAAACGTTGTCAAATACGCGCAGGATCAGAAAGTTCAGTACACTACATTTGCCAGTCTCACCCGAACGGAGGAAGTCATCAAGCTGATCTCCGAAGAAGTGGAAAAAGTGAACAAGCAGATTGCCCGCGTGGAAAACATCCGAAAGTTCCGCCTGCTGGATAAGAAACTTTACACGGAAGACGGTGAGGTCACACCGACCATGAAAGTCAAACGCAAATCCATTTCCGAACAATACAAAAATATCATTGAAGAAATGTATCAGTCCGGTGACTAGATTTTCTCATTTAATCCGTGTTAAATGATGCTTGCTTTGACCGAACCCGTCTGTCCGGTTGACAAACCGGTTTATGAATTGTATGAAATTGCCTCAAAAGAAATTGCTTTTGTGGAAAACGGCAGGGGACTCTCAAACAAATGTCCATCTATTTACAAATAATTTTACTGGTTGCAGCCTTTATTGTTTTTGTTTTTGCGGCCATGTATTTCACCGGACTTGGTCTGCGGCGGATGTGCTTCAAAATGATCTCCGAAATGGAAGAGGCAGGGGCTTTCAAGGCCAGCAAGGCGATTAAACTGCAGGATGAACGGAAGAATTTTTTTCGTGTGGGTACGGGCAACCTGCGGCCTAAAGCACTCCAACTTCTGATTTCCGACAAGCTGGTTGTCAAAACTTCCGACGGCAAATACTACCTGGACAAAGAAAAACTGGCTGAAATGAGAAGCAAGATCGTTAGATAGCGCGCATTGTGTGGGCGGCAGGTGGG
>JAGFXG010000004.1 GCA_017860985.1 Deltaproteobacteria bacterium | reverse complement strand
CAAATTTCACATTCCAGAAAGACATGAAGCAAAGCGAGGCGGCCAGCAGAAAAAGAAGGGCCCATTTCGCCGAAAAAAACCTGTGAAGCAGAAAATAGCAGGCGGCGGTCAGAGGTAGAAAAATCAGAATGAAGGCGTAAGAATTAAACAGCATGTTTTGTCCCGTGTATATAAAATTAAAGGTGCTTTCTACCTCTTATTAGCCTGATTCGTCCGGACATGAACCCGACATTCCGTGGTCAGTCCCTTTTCGGTACGATTGAAAGATTTGCCAACTGTTTCCACCAAACCTTCCCTTCCTTGCCCATTCTCACGGCAAGGTCAAGGTTGTCCTGGTTGTCTGCAAGCCATAAAGACCATGCTTTGTTTGCTTCGATGAACGCTGATAATTAGCGGCTTATATACTGAACGACGCTGGTTTGCAAGACCCGGAGAAGAATATGCCCTGACCCGCAGGATTGGTCTTTTCAGACGCTTCTAGCGTGGGCGAATACTGGACAGGCCGGTTTGACATATATGAGCATTCAATGTATACACCAGCACCAAATCAATCCTTTGGGTCAGGGGTCGGCTGACGGCATGTCAATCATTGGATGGCGGATGAAATATCACAAGAGCAATGTGAAAGTTGCTCTATTCGGAACGTGCAGGATAGCATTTACCAGAAACCATTTCTCCTGCACCGATTTTGACAATGCCATTTCATTTGTTCATACGACAAAGGAGATTCTACAGCTTTTCCGGTTTATTTCCCGTCAGATAGAGATTCCCGATTCCGTCAACCGATACTGTTTCCGCACGTCGCTTCTGAACCGTCAGCCGGTAGCCCATTCCAGTGTGTTCCTCGAACAATTCCGGGAGGCGGATCTTTTTGTGATCGAAATCTGTTCCGTGACAAAATACCTTTATCAGGGCTATTATATGCACCATCTGGCAACGGACAGGCGGCACGAATTTTACAAACAGACCCCTGAACAAATCATTCGGGAAACCGTGGTAAGCTACCAGGACAGACGTGAAATTGAACAGGACATATCCGAAATCATGGATTTTATTCATCCCAGAAAAATGCTTATTGTTTCGCACGTCAATGCTCCGGTCACTGCCGATTATCCGGCAGGTAAAGGGAAAGATGTTATGAGCAGGATTCGCAGCCGGTTTCCGTTTGCGGCTAACGCGCCCCATGACGATCTTTCCACTCAGGTGCCGGTCAACATTGGCAGAAGAGCCGCCCTGATTGATCTGCTTCGCGCTGTTTCGCAGGAAAAAGGAATCCCCTTCCTTGATCCGTCAGTGCTTCTGAAACGTTATCGCCTGAAAAGGATTCTCCAGGTGGAGAAGTCCGGCCTGCCGATCAGCCACTATACAGACTTTGGAGGTAAGGTGGCGGGCCGCTTGTACGCCGAGGAAATCAAAAAAATAATGGGGCTTCCATGAGAGGTTTCAGTGATGCGGTCATGATTCTGTTTCCAGGCGGATGTCTGGTGGTTTCCCATGTGTGCGCGGACATTTCCCGGGCGATTGTATTCTCATGTGACATGAGGAGGTTTTCTCCCCATGCTTTTTAATTCCTATGCTTTCATTCTGATTTTTCTGCCGATTGTGGCGTCGGTGTTTTTCTTTATCGGCCGCAGCGGGCGCCACAGATGGGCTATTGCCTGGCTGGTTTTTGCCTCGCTCCTTTTTTACGGTCTGTGGAACCCGATATTCCTGTCCGTGATTTTTGCGTCGATCCTTTTTAATTACGGATGGGGGATGCTGGTCGGCCGCGGCTCGAAAAGCCTTCTTGCTGTCGGGATTGCGGCAAACCTCGGGTTGCTCGGCTATTTCAAGTACGCCGGTTTTTTTGTGAACAATCTTACGGCCGTAACGGGCATCGCCATCGCGCTGCCCCCGCTCATTCTGCCGCTGGCGGTTTCTTTTTATACTTTTCAGCAGATTGCCTACCTGGTTGATGTTTATCACGGCAAAATCCAAGATCATGATTTTTTGAACTACTGCCTGTTTGTGACCTTTTTCCCCCGGCTGATGCAGGGCCCTATCGTATACTACGATGAGATCATGCCCCAGTTCGCGCAAAAAGAAATATTTCGTTTCGATCCCCGCATGGTGGCGGCGGGAATCACCATCTTTTTTTTCGGGTTGTTTAAAAAAGTCGTCATTGCGGATGGTCTTGCCGTATATGCCACGCCCGTTTTTGAAGCGGCAAGACATCAGTATGTTCTTTCGTTTCTGGAGGCCTGGCAGGGGGCACTGGCTTACACGCTTCAGATTTATTTTGACTTTTCAGGTTATTCCGACATGGCCATCGGCCTGGCTTATCTGTTCGGCATTCGCATCCCGCTGAATTTTAATTCTCCCTACAAGTCTTTAAGCGTCATTGATTTCTGGCGACGCTGGCATATGTCGCTTTCCCGTTTTTTACGGGATTACCTCTATATTCCACTGGGCGGCAACCGCAAAGGCGAGGCCAGGCGTTTTACGAATCTGATGATGACCATGTTGCTGGGAGGTCTCTGGCATGGCGCAGCCTGGACGTTTGTCCTGTGGGGCGGACTGCATGGCGTTTTTCTGGTGATCAACCACGGATGGATTAAGATCAGGCGGCAGCTTGGATTTCAGGCAGCAGGCGGATGGTTTGGCCGTCTTATCGCAGGAACCCTTACTTTTCTTGCCGTCACGGTTGCGTGGGTCTTTTTCAGGGCCGACAGTGTTTCCTCGGCATTGCGCATACTTGGTTCCATGGCGGGGCTGAACGGTTTTGCCCTGCCCGAAAAATATCTGGAAAAATTCGGCCCGCTGGCCGCGCAACTGAAGTTGTTGGGTATCGATTTTCAGGCGATGCACTATTTTGAAGGCAGCAACGAGGTGATTTATATTGCCATTGCCCTGCTGATCGTCTGGCTGGCGCCCAATGTCCAGCAGATGATGGATCTGTGCGCGCCTTATTTGAACATCATGGCAAAGGGAAAGAAATTACCCGAACCGCCGGAATGGCTGACCTGGAAGCCTTCCCTGCACTGGGCAATCGTGTTGATTCTGTGTGTGCTGGCCTCGGTGCTTTCATTGAGCAGGGCAAGTGAATTTCTTTATTTTCAGTTTTAGGTGACAGGTGATGAAAATAGCAGATGATAAACACTATCTTCTTTTTTCCGGCCTCGCCGTAGGGGTCATCCTGGCATTGGTTGCCGTATTTAATTATGTTGTTGATCCCTACAATCTGCTGGGCAACAATCGGACCGGGGCTTACTTTGTGCTCGAGCGGCAGGTCAAGGATGCCATCCTGACGTACAAACATGAGGGTATTCTCCTGGGCTCCAGCAAAACCGGGTACGTCAACCCTGACGAACTATCCTGCTACCGGTTTTACAATGCATCCATGCGCGGGATGGTGCCGGAAGAGATGTATTTCTATTTGAAAAAATACCTGCGCAATGAAAAGCTCGTACTGATCGGGTTTGATTTTTACATGTTCAACGAGAGAGAGCTTCCGCTGGTCAGAATCAACGATTGGAATGATGTCCGCTACACAAAGGTGGAGTATCTCCTGGGTGCGCAAACCGTCAAAGATTCCTGGAAGACATTGAAAATGCGATTCAACAATGAAAAGAAATACGGCATGAAACCAAACGGACAGTTTGACTATCCGGGTATCTCAACGGAGTCCGCATCTGCGGGCCCAAATTCGTATGAGCAAAAATATAACACGATTATCCGTGGGCTGGTGGAGAACTATTATGATCACTTTTCCTTTTCGCAAAAGCGCATGGATTATGTGAGGCAGATCAAGGCGCTGCTGGAGGAAAGGGGTATTCCCTATGCCGTGTTTATCAATCCTTTGAATACGGACGTGCTTGCGGCCCTTCAAAATATCAAGGCATACAGCCGGTATTTAAGCTGGCGAAAGGAAATGAAGGAAATATTCCCAAAAATTTATGATTATTCCGAAGGCCGCTATTCAGCAAGAGAAGGGTTTTACCTGGAAGATCCCTACCATTACACACAGGATACCGGCAGGGCTTTTTTAAATGAGATCATCGGCGATTTTTGCGTCCACAAATCAGAGCCGTAGAATCTTTTTTTTGAACTTGTAGATCAGGTTTGACTCGGACTGCTCTTTTCTGATGATTACTTTAACGGGCGTTCGCGTCTGTCCTGAAGAGCGCTGCCGGTCTTTCGCTATATAGTCCGCAATCAGTGGAAACAGGTTATACTGATCCAGGACTTTTCCCCTGGCCTCCCATATCAGTCGCCTGGATGACGTATAACGGTTCTCTTCAATGCAGGATTCGATCGTGGCGATGGCCTTATCCGGATCATTAATATCAATCAGGGTGAATGAACCGGGAGAGAAGTAGTCCGCAATGTTGGGGCATCCATGATAGATAGGGTGGCATCCAGCAAGAAATGCGTCGGAGATCTTTTCCGTCCAGTAGTGGTTGACCTCGCTGTTTTCGATGGCCACATGGTACCGGTAGTCCGCCAGGGCGTCCCACTTGTCTTCGATTTCATTCAGCCCCCGCCCGAACAGGTCGATTTTATCGCCGAAATGGGATTTCAGCCGCAGAGCGAAATCAACCCTCTGCCTGTGTCCGTCGGTCATGGTTTTCGAAGAAGAGACGACGGAAATCATTTTTGTTTTGTCAATGGACGTGATGGCTTTGAGTTCGTCATAATCTTTGGTGAACCCCATATTGACATGCCCTTTTTGTCTTCTGCCTACATGCCAGGGCAGCCCCGACTGCTGAAGAACCGGGTTGGGATGATCGATATGGGCGTCACTGGTGATGACTGCAGCGAACTGATGCAGGAAGTCACTCCTATAGGTTCTCAGGGTGGGGGGCTCATGGGCGATAAAAACCGTGTTTTCCTTCGGGCAGACGGCGGTCTCCTTCTTCTTGCCGGGGCCTTCCAGCACGAACCAGTAATCGCAGCGGTCGATATCCGTGTTGCAGAAAAATCGGCACTCGCCCCAAATGCCCTTCCCGCCCGGCGTCTGGCGGGTGATCGGCCACGGTGAAGTAGAGAGTTTCACAGTGATCATCTTTGATATCGCCTTTCCGCCGCGGGTTCGTCCGCCGTTTGCCGTAAAATGCCCGCCTTTAGCATTGTTTCATGAAGAACATTTGCGACGACCTCGTTACCGGAGGGATTAAGATGGCCGTCCAGCACCAAAAAATGCCGGTCTTCCAGATGCTGCGACATGTCCAGAACAATCAGGTTGCGGATAAACGCCGGTTGATCCGGATCAGCGGTTTTTTTCTTTAACGCCGTGACAAACGCGTTAGTCTGGTTGACGCCGTTCATTTCAAATACGATCAGGGGAACCTGCGTCAGCAGATCTTCATTCTGCTTCAGGACGTGAATGAACAGGTCCAGATCGCTCAGCGGGTGACTGTCCCGGGTATTTGCCGGTTTGGCTTTCCAACTGTCGAGTTTCTTGTTGATTTTAAGACGCAGATATTTTCCGGGAAAATACGTCTTGGGTTTGCCGTGAATGGCGGCATATTTTTTAAATGTTTCGGCTCGCAGGATTTGCGGGCGATTGCCGTTTAGATAATAGAGCCTGTTTTCGTCGTAGTCGTCGTCGCAATACTGGAGAATCAGGCATTTCAACGCGGAGCGGTCTATCTTTCTCAACATCAGCATTTCCCGTACGGTTCCATAAGACGGGATGGCCGTGTTCAATGTTTTTAATTTTGTCTTTTTTCCCAGCAGATGGGCAAATGTATCTTCATGATTGACGCCCCAGCCCACGGTAAACGAGTCGCCCAGAAAAACAATGTCCGGAGCCGCCAGGGCCTCTTCGTCGTCGCGCACACCCAGGGAATTGACACGATATTCATTGGTGAATTCCACTTCGGAGAATGTAAACGACCCGGGTTTGAGTGTGTAGCCGAGATCCGGCGAATACACACCGCACCCGTCCTGGAAATGCATGATCTTCCGGTCACCCTGTATGTAGAGATACGTGATGCTGTTCCGAAACCTGCGCGGAAACCGTTTCAAAACGCCGGGGTGATGAACCAGGAAATGCATTCCCGCTTCCATCACAGCCAGGATGATCAGAGTAATAAATAATGTCAATAAAATGGTTGTCATATTTTTTAATCCGCGGCTGCCCTAAGGATCAGTGGCAGGGGAATCTCCTGGTGAGCGCTTTCGTTAGTTGTCCCGTAAATTTTCTTATAGTCAATTTGATACCCGTTCTGCCATTTGGCCAGCAGTATGTCAGGGTGGATGTTGCCCGAGAGGTTGTTGATCTCCCGCTGGACCCGATTACAGGGAATATTCACAATTCTTGACTTTTTGTATCCAACGCCATAGCGCCTGTCAAACAGCGGCTTGAAGATCTGCAGCTGATCCTCAAATGAATTTGGAGCGCCAAACGAGATCAGAGAAGCCATTGCCGCCATTTCCCGCCTGGCAAAAAAGTGGCCGTCAACCGACAGAGGATAGTTCCAGTCTAGTTTTCCGTTGTCCCATTGCCAGATCATTTTATCAGCCTGGTCTCCCGGCGGGGGGAGAAATTGCGGCCGGGGCTGCGGGGTTTGCAGGACATAGCAGCGGGTGAGGTTCTGCCCCATGCGAAGACTTGGCACATATTCATCCGGATTAAAAGCTGAAATATCATGAAGTGAGACCGGTTCCGTGAACAGGATATCGTCCACCAGGAAAAACAGCATGTCGCAGGTCATCGAGAAGAGGATTTCCATCAGGTCATGTTTGAAGGAATAGGCATTTTCCTGCTGAATGAATCGAATATTTTGCTTAGCGAAAATCGCGATCACGTCTTCGTATGCCTGCTGGTGCGCCGGGGAAGATGCAAGATAGAGCACATGAATGGGTATGGCCGGCAAAACTTTTTCCTGCATGGATTTAAGCAGACCGTGGAGCTGCAGGGCCCTGTCTTTGGAAAAAACGATGCATTCAACACTGAAGGGACTTTCCAGTTTTCCCCAGCGGGCTTTGCATTCCAGAAAGGCCTGGAAAGCTTTCTGCTGCCGTTTTTTTTTGGATGGCGGCAGACCAAACACAGCGGAAAGGTTTGATCCGATCCGGTGCCGCAGCCTTCCCAGAAACTGAGGACCCGCGGCGTAGAAATCCCTTTCTCCTTTGCACAGCCGACCTTCCTGCTCATATTCGGGAAAAAGCAGGGGGCTGGGCATTTCGCCCACACCTGTCATGGCAGACTGATACACATTGAATCGCATCCGGTAAGAATGTTGACGCCTCTCCAGGTCGGACTTTTTTTCTGCATGTTTGGACGAGAGTTCCCTGTATACCACAAGCGGGTCAGGCATCAGCCACATTTCTCCCAGCGGGCCGATTCTGAGCCATAGGTCATGGTCTTCGCCATCCGGACCTTTATACAGGGCCTCATTCTGAAGTCCCGAATATTTTAAAGCGGATCGCCTGATTACAGCCGAAGAGTTGATGAAGTAGTCGTCCTCGACAAGTTTTTTATAAGGGACAAGCCCGAAAGGCGCCTTCCTGAAATACAGGGGAAGGCTGTCGCGGCGGTAATCCTGGTTCTCCTTCATGATGAAGGCATTGCTTCCCAGAAGGACGCAGCAGGGATGATCTTTTAGAAATGATGCCTGCCGTTCCAGTTTTTCCGGCAGCCATATGTCGTCATCATCAAGAAACGCGATATAGGGCGCGCCCCCGGCCTGGAGTGCCCTGTTGCGCGGCGTTGCCGGGGTTCCCGAATGATCGCCGGGCAGGTAGTGAAAACGTTTGTCGCGTAAAAAAGGCTCAACAGCGACGAAAGTCTTTTCACTTGCGCCGTCCTCGGCAATCCAGCATTCCCACCGCTCGTAGGTCTGATTCTGAACGCTTTGAAGGGCCTCGGCCAGTATTTCGTATCGATGATATGTCGGGACGACAATATCGATGATTATATTTGGCATGTTCATAAGGTTGCAATTTCTATCGTTATAATGCACGTTTGGCAACAGGCTTTAGCACATAAAAATGAAAAAATCATGTTTTAAAAAAGAAACCGATGTGTTATCAAGGCCGACACCAATGAGCTTCATCGGGATCGAGCAAAAGGGCAAACCCCATGACTTTAATAGATAAAATCAAAGCCTTCCGGTATGTGGACGATGCGATGGCCGGCGGCAGGAATCATCATATCGACGCGCTCAAGGGCATGGGGATTATCATGGTAATTTTTTGCCACACGGTTTCTTTCAATGACCCGGCCCATTTCAATGTTTATCTGCCCTTTCGCATTCTCGATTCCTTTATCATGCAACTTTTCTTCTTTCTGAGCGGTCTTGTCCTGTTTTCTCAAGTCAGGAAATATTCTCTCCCGGCTTATACCAAAAAAAACGCTATCCGCCTCCTAGTGCCCCTTGTTGTCTGGGCGTGCATTGGCTACTTGCTTCATCAAACCTATCATACTGTCAGTATCCCCCAATTCATGCTGAATCTTGTGATGACGCCAAACCCATGGTTTCTCTGGGTCCTTTTCTTAAACAGCATGATTCTCTTTTCAGTGCTCAAACTGGTTGATGTCCGCGAATGGACCCGCTGGGAAAATTATTTTGTAATCGCGTCCATTTTGCTGGTCAGGGCGGCCCTTTCCACAAATCTGTTCCTGTTGTCCGAAGTCAGGCTCTATTACCCGTATTACGTGGCAGGTTTTTTTGCCTTCAAGTATTATGATGAACTGAAAGCCCGTCGAAATCTTCTGTATGTCGCGGCCGTCGTTCTCTATCCGATTCTGGCCGTTTGCTATGTTGGATACGCGTTCCCGATCTTTTATCCGTATCTCCTGCAGATTTTAAATGATAAAATTTCACGATTGATTGTTTCTATATACAAATATACCGTGGCCTTTGCTGGAATTGCTTTCTGGTCTTTTATTTTGGAGAGATTGCGTCAGACAAAGCTTTATCTTTTCTTTTGCTGGACGGGAACCATGTCCCTGGAAATTTTCGTTTGCCACGATCTTTTTATCACCAGGCTCGGCAACAGCGGATTGCTGTATGTTGCCAGTACATTGATAGCGCTTGCCGGGAGCCTTGCGCTGTCTTTGCTTGTCATCAAGCGTTTTAGAATTACCCGGCTTCTTCTTGCGGGTCAGAATCGATAAAGAAGGAGTATTATGAGCATAAAATCATACCTCTATCAAAGCCGTCCCGAGATCGCCGTGGCCAGCGAATATTATGGTGCGTACCGGAATTTTCGCAAGGCAGGTTTCAAGAAGACACCTCATGGATTTATGATGGCCGGTCTTGAGTCCATGCAGGACGGTTCTTACGAAAACGATGAAACACAGAAAATCATTGCCCTGATCAAAAATGCGGATGTCTTTATCGATATCGGTGCAAACATGGGGTATTACACCTGCATTGCACGTTCGATGGGCCTTAAAGTTCTTGCCGTTGAACCGTTATGGAACAATCTTCAATTCCTCTATGGAAACCTTGAGGCGAATAACTGGCCTGACGTGGAGATTTTCCCCCTTGGGCTATCGAACAAACCTGGTCTGGCTGTTCTTTACGGCGTGGGCACGGCCGCGTCCTTCATCAAGGATTGGGCAGGCATATCCACAAAAAAACGCATGGTTCCATTGAGTACACTGGACATTATCGCGGCAAACCGTTTTTCCGGTTTGAAGATCGTGATTAAAATTGATGTAGAAGGCGTGGAATACAGCGTCCTGCAGGGTGCGGAGACGATGCTGTCCTGTCTGCCTGCGCCGGTGTGGATGATTGAAACTGGTCTTACCGGTAATTTCCCAGGCGGGGTCAATGAGGATTTTATCAAAGTCTTTGAACTGTTTTGGTCAAAAGGATACTCAGCATATGTCATGATGCCGGGTCGGGAAGATCTGATTCCGGAGGTTCAGGTACGCAACTGGATCAAAAACTCCGACACGGAAGGCAAGGTTAATTTTCTCTTTCGGAAAAACGGGTAGGGTTTAATGACGAGGTCTTCATGGCAGTTTCTTATTCATTTTTCAAAAGGTTTGAAACCTGTGATAGACTCGGATGGTTTCCCTTTTGAGTTTGCCTGTAAATCTTTTTAAGAATGTTTTTCAAATGATTTGCTTATTGCGCATCTTTATGATTTTCATATATAAAGATGTCTTAATAAAGTTAGCTGTATCGATAAACCTCAATATAATTCATTAGGAACATGATGATACCTGATATTTCCTATCTTATTTTGAATTATAATCCCGAAGGCGAACCCCGTGCCGCTGAAATTCTGGAAACGACAATTGACGCTTTTTACGAAAGAAAAAGCAAAAATCTTTCCAGTGAAGTCTTTTTGCTGGATCAGGGATCTGTGCCGAGCCACCGTGCCTGGCTTTTGGAAAAACAGTCCCGCCATCAGTTTTCGCTGATTCTGCTGGATCACAACATTGGCATCAGCGGGGCAATCAACAGGATTGCCAGGACATGCAAGTCGCCCGTCCTTGGTTTGATCACATCGGACGTCATCATCACATCGGGAATGGATGAAGACCTGTTCGGCAAAGTGCAGACAGAGGAGATTTATCAGGCTACCCCCTTTACGGACAAAAGCGACCTTGAATATCAATGCTGGCTGCCAGCAGAAGCGTTTGGCGCAGACCATGTCCGGCTGGACGGCCTTCAAAAACAAAAGGCATCCCTGCTGGACAGCCTTTTAGCCAGGCCCCAAAAGTCCTATCTGAGGGTGGTTGCCTCCGAGCTCAATGTGATGTTCTGGCGGCGCGAAATTTTCGAAAAAATCGGTTATTTCGATGAACGATGGAAGGCCTGCTACGAAAACAACGATTTTTCACTGCGCTGTTTTATGGCAGGGGGGTGTACGGCCGTCAGCATGGATTCTTTTGTGTGGCATTATCATAAGGTGACGGAAAAAAGCAAGGCGCGCGAAAAAAGTTTTGAAGGTTATAATGACGGATGCTGGTCAAGCCAGGTCCGTCAACTCTGGGATGAGAAATGGCCCCGATTGGATTCCTATATAAAAATTTATGATCCGCTAAAAAATAAAACCATTGCGGGTTACCCCAAATTGCTGAAACAGTTTGCTCATAATATCCATTTGTCGTATGAGCAGAACATGGCGTATTACTAGGAGAAGATAATTCATGGGTTTGATGGAAAAAATAAGCGGCAAGTCGCTCAAAAAAAATCTGGGAGACATTCAAAACCGGGCCCTGGTCAGGAAGACGGACATTAGCGATCACCTGCCAATGCTTTTCACTGAAAGCCTCAATATCGAATCGAAGCTGATTGTTGAGCTGGGAGTTGGAGATGGTGAATCAACATTTGTTTTGGAGCGGGTTGCAAACTTGTGGGGCGCAAAATTGGTTAGCGTCGATATTGATGACCGGGCAGAAGTTTCTTCGTTTAAAGACAGGATCTTTGTCCAATCAGATGACATATCCTTTGCAGCGGAATTTCCCGATTGGTGCCGCAGTCGGGGATTCGAACCCGTGATAGATATTTTGTTTATTGATACCAGCCATCTTTATGATCACACTGTGGCGGAAATCAGTGCTTGGTTCCCATACCTGGCTTCGCGCTGCAAGGTGTTTTTTCATGACACAAACATGAACGAGGTATTTGTCCGCAAAGACGGAAGCACCGGCAAGGGATGGGACAATCAGCGCGGCGTTATCCGTGCGATTGAAGAACACCTGGATACACATTTTAATGAGAAGATTGATTTCGCGCTGGCGCACCGGGGATGGTTTATAAGGCATTATACGATCTGCAATGGTTTCATGATCCTGGAGCGAGATTTCGCATAGCTCTACCAATATCAGGTTTTTACGGCCCCGGGGACGGCCTGGTTTTTTCGTGACAGATTCCACAGAATGCCGATCATCGCCAGAATAATATAAAGAATGATGCCCTGTGCTCCGTAAAGAGCGTCAGCAAAAAAGTTCATAGTCATGATGGATGCAAGGCAGGCGAAGAGGCATATTGACCAGGAGCGGAAGAATTCCTCCCTGTGCCGCCTGAAGATGTCCCACAGCATCCACACGGCCGTCAATATAATCAAACAAAACAGGGCCAATCCCACCAGGCCGGTGCGTATGGCCACGTCGAGAAACGTGTTGTGTGTCGACTTGACGATATCTTTTTTTTGCTGGTACTTTTCCGGAAGACTCGCGTCGTATTTTTCCAGGTCCACCAGATTACTGTTGCGGTAAATTTCCCCTCCATAGCCCACACCGGCGACCGGATGGTCCTTAATGACTTCGGCGGACAAACGAAACATTTTAGAACGGATATCCTGCGTAAAACCCATAGTGTTGATTCTGTCTATGAAACCAGGGGTAAAGGCAAGCATGACACCTGCGACAGCGATCAGAATGATGTTTTTCTTCCGGTGCAGGCACATGATCAGCAGTGCGACGCAAAGGCTGATGGTGGCCCCGCGCGACTTGTTGAGCATCGTGACCATGGTCAGAACCAGAAAGCAGAAAAAATAGACGGCCTGGCGTATCATGGGTTCTTGTTTATAAACGCCGCGCAGGCTGAGCGTGCCCGCGAAGAGCGTGGTAAAGCACATAAACCCGGTCCACATTTTCGTAAATGATCCGCCGAACCTGGCACTGAAAGGATTTCCTTCAATCAAGTAGAACACAATGATGCCGCCAATAGAAAAGACCATCGCCGAGGCGATGATGAGGTCGGAAAGGAACTCCAGCCGGTTGCGCGAATTGTAAAAATTAACCAGTAAATAAAAAATGATCAGGTATTCCAGAAGGTATCCGCGGAGATCATGGAGCGTGTTGGAAAAATCGAGCGTAATGAAAAGACCTAGTACCGCCCAGACAAAAAACAAAGACAACCCTATCGTAAGGGGCGAGCGCAGGGTAAAGTCGGTCTTTCTGGAAATCAAAAGAGTGATTAACGCCGCACAAGAAAGATAAAAACACAATTCATTGATACTGTCCAGGGGCAGGGGATTAACAAAAACATAAATTCCCATCAAGGCGGGGATCAGGGCATTTAAAGCAAAAAATAATTTGTCTTTTCCCTGCGCATCGGGCGGCAGTTGAAGATCAAGATAATCTTTAAGCTTACTAAGCATGGAATCACCTTTTCTGGGTCAGTGGTTAAAAAAAATTTTTAGCAGTTATGCTATTTAAGATCAAGAGGAAAAAGGGCGCTGAGTCCCGCCAGGATGAAGGTTAGTCTCGAACACAGGCATCACGGAATATCCAGTGCTTCGTGGATGACGGGAATGACATGTTCAGAGCTCAGTTCATCCAGGCAACGGCTGTGCCCGCTTCCATCACAGCCCTTCTGGTGACAGGGAACGCAATCCATTGCAGGCAGAATCACTCGATGGTCTTTCCCGACAGGAGCCCAGTCAAACCAGGAGGAGGGACCGTAAATGGTAATCGTCGGAACGCCGGTGGCCGCCGCGATGTGCGGCGCTGCGCTGTCCACACCGATATGCAGACGGCTCAAACTCAGCAGACCGGCCAGTTCGGCAAGTGTTGTTTGCCCCGCAAGATTGATCACCCTGGCTTCGCATTGCCCGATGATTGCTTCTGCCCGCTGTCTTTCTTCCGCGGCGCCGATAATTACGGATGGAATTCCGAGATCTTTCCAGAGCCAGTTAATGACCTCAACCCACTTGCTCTCGCCCCATTCCTTGTAGGGCCAGCGGGAAAAAGGATTGATGGTGATCCACTGTTTTTGGCCGTCTGCCTTTTCCCGCGATAGAATTTCCCCGACCCGTCTTTTAACCGCGTCTGAAACCCAGAGGCGGGGGGAGATGTCCTGTGTGTCCATGCCGAGGGGTCTGACAATGCGCAGAATTTGCTCGGTTGCGCCGCGGTGTTTGATAACGCCGTCGCCAACAGGCACTACGCCGTGTGTAAAGCAGAATGTTCTCCAGAAGGGTAGTCCTTCCGGATGATGCATGGTTACGCGAATCGGTGCCCCCGTCACCAGCGACATGAAAGCGCCGCGGTCTCCCAGGCGCAGATCAACGGCCAGATCAAAATGCTGGGCCCGGATTTTCCTTAAAAAAGCGAAGTGCCCGGCCATCTGCCGGAAAAGATTTCCTGAATAATGTTTTGCCTCAAACACCCGGTCGACTGATGGGTCGGCTTCCAGGAGGCTGCCAAAACCCTCCCGGACTAAAATGGACAATGTTCCGTCCGGGATAGCACTCCTGGCGGCACGGATCGTGGGAGTCGTCCAGACCACATCACCAATGTCGCCTAGCTGAATCAGCAGGATTTTACGGACATGAACGGGGAGTTTATAGGTTGATGGATCGATAATCTTCATGTTTAATTAAGGAAGTCCTACATTGTTTTTTCGATGTTTGGTCGTAAAAACCTCATCGTACAGGTCCGAATATTTTTTTGCCACTTTGTCCCATGTGTTTTCTGAAGCTGTTTGATGAGCGGCTGCAGACATTTCCGTGCGAATCTTTTTGTCAAGCAGCAGGGTGAGTCTGGAAGCGATATAATCATAATCCGAGGTATCAGGGATGATGAAGCCGTTTTTACCATCCTCTACCAGATCTTTTGCGCCGACCCGGCTGCTGATCATCACCGGGAGGCCCGCCGCCATTGCCTCGAGGACAACCATGCCGAAGGTATCGAACCTGGAAAGCATCATATAAAGATCGCCCGCCAGGTAAAGATCGATTAAATTATCCTTGGTGACCGTGCCGGTGAAAATGATGTTTTCAGATATCTGCGCATCTTTGGCCAGTTTTTCATACTTTGTAATGTTGCCTTTTCCGGCAACAATCAACTTAACGCTTTTGTTATGCTTTTTCAATTGCGCGAGGGCCAGCATGATGTTGTCAAGCCCCTTGATCTCAAAATTCATTGAGGCAAAGACAATGACCGGATCATCATCGCTGATGTTTAATGC
>JAGFXG010000083.1 GCA_017860985.1 Deltaproteobacteria bacterium | reverse complement strand
TGCAGTGAATCTCATGGATTTGTGCCGCGTATTCGAAAAAGGAGCGGTTATTGACGAAGCGGCGATTCTGGCAAGCGGGCTCGTCAAGAAAAAAGGCAACGGAATCAAGATCCTGGCCAAGGGCAATATTGATTTCCCCGTAACGGTAAAAATGACCAAGATCAGTGCGGCTGCGAAAGTAAAAATTTCTGCCGCAGGCGGAATTATTGAAGAGGTAATCTGACTTGTTAGAAGGACTAGGCGGCGTTTCCAAAATACCTGAACTGCAAAGGAGAATTTTATTCACCTTTCTTCTGCTTGCAGTTTATCGGGTTGGCGTTTTCATACCGACTCCCGGAATTGACAACATGGCGTTGCTGGCATTTTTTGAAAGTGCCAAAGGGTCTATGCTGGGATTGATGGATCTGTTTGCCGGCGGTGCGTTGAGCACGTTTTCAATTTTTGCGCTCGGCATTATGCCTTACATCACCTCATCCATTATTATTAATTTATTGACGGTCGCTATACCGCACCTTGAGAAGCTGTCCAAGGAGGGTGAAAACGGCCGCAGGAAAATCACGCAATACACACGTTACGGAACGGTTGGTTTAAGTATTATTCAGGGATTCGGAATTGCCTGGGGTTTGCAGCACATGGCATCCCCTACAGGTGCCCCCATTGTTTTAAATGCTGGATGGAGCTTTATATTCATGACGATTATCACGCTTACGTCGGGTACGGCATTTTTGATGTGGCTTGGTGAAACCATTACGGAAAAGGGTATCGGAAACGGAATATCCCTGATTATTTTTGCAGGTATTGTATGTAATATACCTCGGGCCATCGGCAGCACCTGGAGTCTTTACTCCTCGGGGGAACTGCATTTTATTCTTCTGATTATGCTGGGCATATTCATGATCGCGGTTATTGGCGCGATTGTTTATGTGGAAGCGGCACAAAGAAGAATTCCCGTGCAATACGCAAAAAGAATTGTGGGACGCAAGATGTATGGTGGGCAGACAACCCATTTGCCGCTCAAGATTAATTCTGCCGGCGTTATCCCGCCCATTTTTGCTTCCTCCGTTATAATGTTTCCTGCGACCATCGCCAATTTTGCGCCGGAAGGCTGGATGAAGACTATTTCCGGATATTTAATGCCCGGCAAGGTTGGGTATGAAATTCTTTTTGTTGCGTTGATCTTTTTCTTCTGTTTTTTTTACACGGCTGTAACCATCAAGCCGGATGACATGGCGGATAACATGAAGAAATTCGGAGGGTATGTCCCTGGAATCAGGCCCGGGAAGAAAACAGCGGAATATATCGAAAATATTCTTGAAAGATTAACGTTCAGCGGAGCCATTTACGTTTCCATTATCTGTGTGCTGCCGAGTGTTTTGATTTCTCAATTAAACACGCCTTTTTATTTTGGCGGAACATCTCTTCTGATTGTTGTCGGTGTTGCCATGGATACGGCAAGCCAGATTGAGTCGCATTTGCTTACCCGTCAATATGAGGGGTTTATGAAAAAAGGACACATTGCGCGCAGACGGTAAAAAAATATTTTCAAGGTTATCGTGCTCATGGTCGTTCTAAAGCATGCGGATGAAATAGAAAAAGCCAGGGCAAGCAACCGGATCGTTGCAGAAGTATTGAGTGTCCTTCGAGAGAAAGTCAAACCGGGTTTGACAACAAGGGAACTGGACAAAATAGCGGAAGGAATTGCAGAAAAAAGAGGTGCAAAGCCGGCATTTAAAGGCTACAGAGGCTATCCTTTTTCGCTGTGTACCTCGGTTAATGATGAGGTTGTTCACGGAATGCCTTCGAACAGGGTTTTAATCGAGGGCGATATTATAGGGCTTGATTTTGGAGTTTACTATAATGGCCTTTATGGTGATTCGGCGATAACGCTTCCTGTCGGCAGAGTTGACGATCAGGCCGCCAGGCTGATGCAGGTGACCGAACAGAGTTTATATATGGCAATCAACCAGGCCTGCCATGGCAATCGTCTGGGTGACATATCGGCCGCGGTTCAGGAGACAGCAGAATCATCGGGTTATTCGGTTGTCAGAGATTTTGTCGGACACGGTATTGGAAAAAGTCTGCACGAAGACCCTCAGATTCCCAACTTCGGGAAAAAAGGCCGGGGAATCGAACTGAAAAAAGGAATGATTCTGGCTATTGAGCCGATGGTTAATGCAGGAAAATATAAAGTAAAGATTTTACCTGATGGATGGACAGTGATTACAGCGGATGGGAGTTTGTCGGCACATTTCGAGCATTCGGTGGCGATTACAGATAATGGACCGGAAATATTAAGTAAATTGAATTAGTTGATTCCCTGATTTAAACGGCGGGAATAAAGTAGATTGATGTATGGCCAAAGAGGAAGCAATAGAAGTTGAAGGTCGGGTTCTTGAGCCCCTGCCGAATGCCATGTTTCGGGTAGAGCTGGAAAACGGGCATAAAGTATTGGCGCATATATCCGGCAAAATGCGGATGCATTTTATTAAAATATTGCCGGGGGATAAAGTGACGGTAGAACTTTCCCCATATGATTTAACCAGGGGCCGGATTACATACAGGACCAAGTAAAAAGTATTTTTTTACCGGGGATAAGGAGTTGGAACCGTGAAAGTCAGATCGTCTGTGAAAAAAATATGCGAGAAGTGTAAAATTGTTAAACGCAAGGGTGTTTTGCGTGTTATTTGTGAAAACCCGAAACATAAGCAGCGTCAGGGCTAGTTTTAAACATTTCAGGAGGTTATTAGGTGGCACGAATTTCAGGTGTTGATTTACCAAAAAACAAGAGAATGGAAGTTGCTCTAACTTACATTTATGGTATCGGCAAGACAAGGGCAAAGCAGATCCTGAAAGAGTCGGGTGTCAGCCCGGATACAAAAACTGACGAACTGGCCGACTCCGAAATATCGGCGATCAGAGGCATCATCGACAAAGAGGGTAAGGTGGAGGGTGATCTCCGCCGTGAGATATCCATGTCGATCAAACGCCTGATGGATATTGGCGCCTACCGTGGCTTGCGTCACCGTAAAGGACTCCCGGTTAGAGGCCAGCGGACGCACACCAATGGAAGAACGAGAAAAGGCCCGAGACGGGCAATCGCAGGGAAGAAAAAGTAGTTGGAATTAATTTTCGACCGGAGGAAAAATGGCGAAAACAGTCAGAAGAACAGGCAAGAAAAAAGAAAAGAAAAACATTACAGAAGGTGTTGCCCATATTCAATCCACTTTCAATAATACCATCATCACCATCACGGATATGACCGGTAACGTCATTTCCTGGTCGTCGGCGGGTTTGCAGGGATTTAAGGGGTCACGAAAGAGTACGCCTTTTGCCGCACAGATGGCCGCGGAAGATGCAGTTCGTAAAGCAAAAGAACAGGGCATGCGTCGGGTCCAGGTTTATATCAAAGGCCCGGGCGCCGGACGGGAATCGGCCCTGCGTTCTTTGCAGCTTGCCGGATTGACCATTACGATGATACGCGATGTAACGCCTGTTCCACATAACGGTTGCAGACCGCCGAAGCGGCGCAGGGTTTAAAAAAATAGAAATTTAAAGAATAATTAGAGATTAATAGGGAGGCGTTTTTTGGCAAGATATACGGATTCCTCATGCAGATTGTGTCGCCGTGAAGGTTTGAAGCTTTTTCTGAAGGGCGATCGTTGTTATTCGGAGAAATGTTCCTTTGAAAGAAGAGGCTATGCTCCGGGAGATCATGGTCAGTCTCATAAAAAGCAGCAGTCGGACTATGGCACCCAGTTGCGGGAAAAACAGAAACTCAAAAGAATGTACGGGCTTTTGGAAAAGCAGTTTCACGGCTACTTTGAAAAAGCTGATCGCCAGAAAGGCATCACGGGTACGAATTTACTTGTGCTGTTGGAGCGAAGGCTGGACAACATGGTGTTTCGCCTTGGGTTTGCTAATTCCAGGATTGAGGCAAGGCAGCTTATCAGCCACGCTCATTTTCTGGTTAACGGCAAATCGGTGAACATACCATCGTATCTGCTTAAAGCCGGAGATGAAATCACTATTAAAGAGGGCTCCCGGAAGATTAACCGGGTGCTTGAAGCAATGGAAACCGTCGCGAGACGTGGTGTTCCACATTGGCTGGGATTGGATAAAGATAACTTTAAAGCGACAATTAAAATGTTGCCGGTTCGGGAAGATTTAACCATGCCGGTACAAGAACAGCTCATTGTTGAACTTTATTCGAAATAAGCAGATATAATATTTAATAAACCAGCTAAAAGGTGGGTTTGATTATGCAGAGAAACTGGTCGAGTTTGATTCGTCCCAAACGTGTTGACGTTGATGAAGCAACTCACACACGATTATATGGAGAATTTACAATTCAGCCGCTGGAAAGAGGCTTTGGAATAACACTGGGCAACGCGTTAAGAAGAGTGCTCCTGTCTTCCATTCAGGGTGCGGCTATTACTTCCATTAAAATTGACGGTGTTTTACACGAATTTTCTACGATTCCCGGAATCAAGGAAGATATCACGGATGTTATTTTGAATCTGAAGGGTGTTCGCTTTAAACTGGGAGTGGCGGATACCAAAGTCGTACGGTTTAATGTGGTCAACGCCGGTGTCATTACCGCGGGAGACATCATTACGGACGGCACAATTGAAGTGTTGAATCCTGAACACTACATTGCAACCATGTCGGGCAGTGGCTCCTTTAAAGCTGAAATGATGGTGAAAATGGGGAAAGGCTACGCCCCGGCCAAAAAAGAACTTGAACCGGACCAGCCTGAAGGGACGATTAACATCGACGCAATGTTTTCTCCTATTAAGAAGGTAAACTATGTGGTATCGCACGCCCGTGTCGGTCAGATTACAGATTATGACAAGCTGGTTATGGAAGTCTGGACGGACGGCAGTTTGAATCCGGGCGATGCCATTGCCTATGCAGCCAAAATACTCAAACAGCAGTTGGATGTTTTCATTAATTTTGAAGAAGTCGAAGAAGAAATTGTGCCGGAAAAAGAAGATGAAAAAGCAAACGTCAACGAAATTTTGACGAGGTCTGTTGAAGATCTGGAACTTTCCGTCCGTTCTGCTAATTGCTTGAAAAACGCCGGCATAAACACAATTGGTGAACTGGTTCAGAAAACAGAAGCCGATATGCTGAAAACAAAGAATTTCGGACGCAAGTCTCTCTCCGAGATCAAAGACATCCTGAACGAATACGGTCTTGTTTTCGGCATGAAACTGGATAATTAATCCCTAAGGGATTTGATATAATTCAAATGAAACAGCATCAGGTCAGGATTTGACAGTCAGGAAAGGAAACGTAAGCAATGTATCATGGTAAGGCGGGCAGAAAATTAGGACGAACGTCCAGCCATCGGGAAGCCATGTTTCGCAATATGGTGACATCGATTATAAAACATGAAAGTATCCGGACGACGGATACAATGGCTAAAGAAGTGCGTAAACTGGCAGACAGAATGATTACGCTGGGTAAGAGGGGAGACCTTCACGCCCGTCGTCAGGCTTTATCCGTTGTGCGGGACAAAGATATGGTCGCCAAGCTGTTTGGCGAACTGACCGAACGATTCCGCAATCGCGCAGGCGGTTACACACGTATTGTCAAAGTCGGCTATCGCTTTGGCGACAACGCGCCTGTTTCCATCCTGGAATATATTCCTGATGAGAAAAAGAAAGAAAAAGCAAAACCGAAAAGAAAAGCAAAGGAAAAGAAAGAAGAATAGTTCATTATAATGAACAGTATAAAGGCAGGGCGCAGGCCCTGCCTTTTTTTTTAGCTCCAGAAAAGAAGTACATCATTGTTCATAGAGGATTATTCAGGAAACTCACTATCAGAATATTGAAAAATTATTCTACAATTTAATGCTTCGGAACAAACCCCCGCCCCATCGTTCATTATTTTTCAATTCATAATCGTTTCGTCATCATTTTGTAACAAAAAAACTTTATGGTCTCTTCCAGTGATATTTAAGGGATGAGCTTTTGATAAGCTGACCTTGAT
>JAGFXG010000082.1 GCA_017860985.1 Deltaproteobacteria bacterium | reverse complement strand
ATAACAGGTTCAGATACCACGTGAACAATAAAAAACTACCCCCTTAAATGCGGCCCGTAAGGCAGCGTTTCCAGTACTTTGACGACGGCTTTCTCCATCGCCTCCTCCAGGTCACCCCGCGATTTCATCTTCAGCCGTGAGCGCACCACATCAACACTTCTGCTGGTTGCCTCCGATTGAGCGCTCCACACCACCTCACCCGCTTTCGCACTGCGCAGTTCACATTTAAGAGTCACCGTGACCGGTGTATAAAACGGATGTTTTGATTTTGCATGTTCCTGAAGCGAACAGTACATCACTCCGTCCGCACCGAGCAGTTCCTGAACCTGACCGGGAGCGGCAGTGCTTTTTCCGCCCGCTTCTTTTCCTTCGGTGAGCGTTGACAGCCTGCTGTCAATCAGATCCGTGGCAACCTGCGGGTAGCCTTTAAAACGGAGTTCTTCGCCCAGTTTTACCCGCAGCATCCGCAATGTTCTTTCGTCTGACGTGCTGCTTTGCACAGGCATCAATGCGATAACACTCACTCCCGACACCGGCTCCTCCGGTTCCGGATCATTTTTAGTCAACCCGGGAATCTTCAGTGAGCAGGCGGACAGGCACACGCAAAAAATGATCAATACGACAAGCAAATTCCTATGGGATATCATTGAACCTCCTCTGAACGATGTAGGCAAATTGCAGCATCATGATAAAAACATAACCAGCCTGACAGCGCCCGGGGTGACGCTTTTTTTATCCCTCATTCTGATCCGGCATGGAGTCCGGGGCCTTCGCTTTTATTATTTCAATTTCTTCCCTGATCATGCGTTCGGCAATGTCAGGAACCATTTCTTTCGCTATTCTTTCGACGATTTCTATTGCCTTCTTCATGACTTCTTCCTTCAGCTGATTCGATAAATCACCGCCATCAACAATATCCGTCAGGTTGTGGACTCTTTCAGCCCGCGTCTTGCCGCGCTCATATCCCCTGCCGTCAACCATAACAACCTGCTGGGGATTTTTGCCGTCTGCAGATCGGCGTTCCGGCCCTTTTCTTTCTTCATATATTTCGGTCAGTTCGTGTATTTGCCTGTCATGAACATCTCCGGAATCCTCCATCTTTCCCAAACCCCCTCAACATAAGCTAGTATAAGAAAATAATTAATTTTCTGTTGATTTTGACATGCAGTTACCATAGTGCAAAAAACTCTTCAAGTAATATGTGCAACAGCTCCTGTTTCAATTTTCATCAGAACCTGAAAAGATTTTCAACGCCATATCGTAAACTCTTTTCCTGGGCAATCCGGTTTGCCTCACCACATCCGCAACGGCATCGCGCAACGACAATGATTTTCCCTTTCTGAGGCTAAGAAGCCTTGTCTGAATTTCATCATCCGTTATGGATACAGGCTCACGGGAAGCACCACGGACAATAAGGGTGAATTCCCCCCTCGCTTTGCTGCCGGACATCCCCGCCGCAATATCCGAAATCTTTCCCCGCCTGATTTCCTCAAATACCTTGGTCAGTTCACGAGCTACGAGGACCTGCCGGTCTCCGAGCACTTCATGAATTTCCTGCATTGCATCGGCGATCCTTGCCGGGGATTCATAAAATATGAGGGTTTGTTCTTCATCCCTGATGGACTCCAGAAAGCGGCGGCGCCTGTTTGATTTAGGCGGCAGAAATCCGTAAAATAAAAATTGGTCCGCGGGAAAACCGCAGACGGACAATGCGGCAATGACGGCGGAAGGTCCGGGAACGGGAACCACACGTATGCCGTTTTCCAGGGCAGCTGCGGCCAGATGATATCCCGGATCGGAAACACAGGGTGTGCCTGCGTCGGAGACATATGCGACACTCATGCCGTTCTCAATTTTCGAGACAATCAGCGTGCTGCGTTCCCTTTCATTGTGCTCATGCAGGCTGATCAGCGGTGTCCTGATGCCGTAGGCGGTGAGCAGGATTCTGGAATGACGGGTGTCTTCCGCAGCAATCAGGTCAACTTCTTTCAGCACGCGAAGCGCTCTCACGGTAATATCTTCAAGATTGCCTATGGGCGTGGCAACCATGTATAGTATTCCTTTTTTTTCAGCGTCGCGTTGATTCATACAGTCTTCTTTAAAATGCTTTTTGTTGTTGACATCCGTGTCTTGTTTCGGCTTTAATAGCAAAAATATGAATAAAATACTATACAGATCGACATCGGAATAATATGAAACGAATACTGGTTACGGGCGGTGCGGGATTCCTGGGCTCCCATCTCTGCGAACGGCTTTTAAATGAAGGCAACGACATTGTCTGCCTGGACAACTTTTTCACCGGCAGCAAGAACAACATATCCCATCTGACGGGGCATCCGCATTTTGAGCTGATCCGCCATGACATTATCAACCCCATTTATCTGGAAGTGGACGAAATCTACAATCTGGCCTGCCCGGCATCCCCGGTACACTACCAGTTCAATCCCATCAAAACGATCAAGACCAACGTCATGGGCGCTATTAATGTTCTGGGAATCGCCAAAAGGACAAAGGCCAAAATCCTTCAGGCTTCCACATCGGAAGTTTACGGCGACCCGGACGTTCACCCGCAGACTGAATCCTACTGGGGACGCGTCAATCCCATCGGCATCCGCAGCTGCTACGATGAAGGCAAACGGGCTGCCGAATGCCTGATGATGGATTACCGCAGGCAGAATTCCGTCAACACCAAGATCGTACGCATCTTCAATACCTACGGTCCGCGCATGGCCGTGAACGACGGTCGCGTTGTCAGCAATTTTATCATCCAGGCCCTGCAGGGAAAGAACATCACGGTTTACGGCGACGGCCATCACACCCGTTCGTTCTGCTACTGTGATGATCTGATTGACGGATTGATCAGAATGATGAACTCCGGCGATGATTTTTTCGGTCCGGTGAATATCGGTAATCCCGGCGAATTCACCATTCTGCAACTGGCCCGGATGGTGATCGACATGACGGGCAGCCACTCTGAAATCGATTTTCAGCCGCTTCCCGCGGATGATCCGGCGCAGCGCAAACCCGACATTACGCTGGCGGAAAACAGGCTGGGCTGGAAGCCGAAAATTTCCCTGGAGCAGGGGCTGGTTCAGACCATTCAATACTTCCGCGATATCCTGAAAACATGAAAAGAGAAGAGGTCCAATGAAGAAAATACAATTTAAAAAGAAAATTCTCTGCATCGGGGCAGGCTATGTCGGCGCTCCGTCCATGGTTATGATTGCCTGCAAATGCCCCGACTATAAAGTCACCGTGGTGGACATCAACGCGCAGCGCATCGCCGCCTGGAACTCCGAGCGGCTCCCCGTCTACGAGCCGGGGCTCGAGAAAATCGTAAAGAAAACCCGCAACAGAAATTTATTCTTTTCCACGGATATTGAAACCCAGATCGCGGAAAACGACATTATTTTCGTCTGCGTCAATACACCGACAAAAACGTTCGGAGCAGGCGCCGGTCAGGCCGCCGACCTGCAGTACTGGGAGAAAACGGCACGGCAGATTCTGGAATATTCGCAGTCTTCAAAAATCGTCATCGAAAAAAGCACGCTGCCCATTAAAACCGCGCTGGCCATGGAACGGATCCTGGCCTCGGGAAAAGGCGACATCACCTTCGATGTTCTCTCCAATCCGGAATTCATGGCCGAGGGAACCGCGATGAACGATCTGGAAAATCCCGACCGCGTCCTGATTGGATCACGGGAAACGAAAAGCGGGCTTGCCGCCCGTGAGGAGCTGGTGCAAATTTACTCGCGCTGGGTGCCTGCCGAAAAAATCATCACGTCCAATATCTGGAGCGCCGAGCTTTCCAAGCTGGTGGCCAACGCTTTCCTGGCACAGAGGGTTTCGTCAATCAACTCCATCTCGGCACTTTGCGAAAAAGCGGACGCGGACATCTCCGAAGTGGCCCGGGCCGTAGGCACGGACAGCCGCATCGGCGCCAAGTTTCTCAGGGCGGGAATCGGCTTTGGCGGCTCCTGCTTCAAGAAAGATATTCTAAATCTCGTGTATCTGTGCCGTTTTTACGGTTTGCCGGAAGTGGCCGACTACTGGGAAAGCGTCGTTGGGATCAACGAATACCAGCAGGACCGCTTTATTGCCAACGTTCTCCAATCCATGTTCAACACGCTGGCGGGGAAAAAAATCTGCGTGCTGGGTTTTGCATTCAAGGCGGACACGGGAGACACGCGTGAAAGCCCGGCCATCAATATTACACGAAAACTGCTCGAGGAACATGCGGAAGTGGTCATCTCCGATCCTCAGGCTCTGGCCAACGCCGCCACTGATCTGGAAGATGCTCAAGGGCAAATTAGCTACGTCGAAGATCCCTACCGCGCCGCCGTCGGCTGCCACGCGCTTGTGATTATGACGGACTGGGATCTTTACCGGAAACTGGATTACGGCAAGATATACAGATCGATGGTGAAACCCGCTTTTATTTTTGACGGGCGCAACATCATCGATCACCGGAAGTGTTTTGAAATCGGTTTCAATGTGTTTCCCATCGGAAAACCGCCCCTGACACGCCTGTGATTCCGTCATGAATCAATAAGAAACAAAATCAAAAGCGTTTTTGATCAGGCGAATGTCGTTTCCGGAAGGCTGGATCATGACGGCCACAACATCAAAACGCGCACGGACACCGTGAAGCTTCTTTTCCTGAAGGTACCACAGGGCAAGCTGAGAAATTTTTTTCTGCTTTTTGATGCCCACCGCCTGCTCGGGATAACCCAGCTCCCCTGATCTTCTTGTTTTAACTTCCACAAATACCAGCTCGTTTTTGTCGCGGGCAACAATGTCGATTTCACCGATCGGGCAGCGATAGTTGCGTTCGGAAATCCGATAACCGTTTTTCTCCAGGAAACCTGCTGCAATATCTTCCCCTTTCTGACCGGTTACTTGCTTTCTTGTGTCTCTTTTTTCCATGATCAGGACCAGTCGAGGACGATTTGTCTAACATCATAATTTTTTAAATGGAACGACCGGCGATGGATTTTGCACATTCCGATCTCCTTAAGGATCTTGCGGTGTTCGGCCGTGCCGTAACCCTTGTTTTGCTGAAAATTGTACTGGGGAAACTGGCGGTGATACATTTCCATGATCCGGTCCCGCGAGACCTTGGCGATAATGGAAGCGGCGGCAATGGAAATGCTGATTGCATCGCCTTTCACCAGGGCCTTCTGCGGCGTGTCAATCGCAAGGGTGTATAAGCCGTCGATGAGGATAAAATCGGGGATTTTGGCCAGATCCAGAACCGCTTCGCGCATTGCCTGAAGCGACGCCTGCAGAATGTTTATCCGGTCAATGACATCGGCTTCGGCAACTCCCACACCTACAGCTGCGGCATCATCCCAGATTATCTTGTAGAGCTCATCTCTTTTACGGGCGGTCAGTTTTTTGGAATCGTTAATTTGTGAATTTTGATAGCCGGCGGGAAAGATTACGGCGGCAGCTACAACAGGACCGGCCAGCGGTCCGCGTCCTGCTTCATCAACGCCCGCAATGCAACGGTAGCCGTCACCATAAGCACGCTTTTCGAATGTATTCATCGCAACAAGATGAAAATGTTTTTCTTCCGGCAGAAATCCGGCTCAAATCGCCCCTGTTTCACCCCATGCGAGCGGGCAATACAGGCACTATCGATTGGCGTCTTCCTTAATCCTTGCCTTTTTGCCCCTGAGGCTTCTCAAATAATAAAGGCGCGAACGGCGCACGAGGCCTTTGGTCATGACTTCGACGCGGTCAATCACCGGAGAATGAATGGGAAATGTTCTTTCGACACCGACACCGTAAGACACTTTGCGAACGGTAAAATTAGCACGGCTGTTGCCGCGGCGCTTGCGTATCACCACGCCTTCAAAAGCCTGAATCCTCTGTTTCTGACCCTCAATGATACGCACGTATACTTTAACGGTATCACCCGTCTTAAAAGCAGGGATATCCCCTCTCATCTGTTCTTTTTCAATCATTTCCAAAGTATTCATTTTATATTTCCTCCCGCGACACTCGCAATATTATTTTTATGATATTTCCACAACCCTGTCCAGAATAACGGCAACGGCCGCCCGCACCGGAAGATGATTATAACCGTCTTTCCCCCTGATCGGTTCAAGACGATGATCCGCCTGATTCACAACTTCCTGTGCTATTCCCGAGCCTGTACCAAAAATCAAAAGATAAGGCAAATGATTCCTTTTCAGAATTTCCTTCAGCCCGGAACAGGTCAATAAAGGACCCTGCAGGCCGGCTCCCGTGGCAATGACCTGAGGTCTGCAGCCATGAGCAGCCGTGATTTCTTCCAGCACTTCCTCCAGGGAGGATCCTATTTTCACTTTTTCGAAAGCGTCTCTCCTTGACGGATTGTAAACCGCACCGTAGCCTTCCCGCCAGTGGCCGATAATCTGACCGGCAAGCCGGCGCTGCGCCTCCACCGGATTAATCACGTAAAATTTCTCCACTCCGAAGGTTTTAGCCGTCCGGGCAATATCGTGAAGATCCATGTTGGCAATGGCCGTGGCAACGGTCTTGCCTTCTTTATTCAAAACCGGATAATGTAAAAGAGCAACATAAAGCATAAGGTTATTGGGGAAGCTGATTTTTTACCAGCATTCATCTCCCCCCGATTTAAAAAGCTGGCTTACCTACCTCAAATTAACCTGAAAATCAAGACTTTATATAAGGCCAAGTTT
>JAGFXG010000081.1 GCA_017860985.1 Deltaproteobacteria bacterium | reverse complement strand
CAATTCCGGGAATTCCATGCAGGATTGAGGAATCTTTGACGCGTATGGCATAATGTCCGGGTGAACGTCTTCACAATTGATCGACGGGTGCAAAAACCCCCGATAAACCTGAAGCACGGACGCCACGCATTCGATGGCCCCGGCAGCACCGAGACAATGTCCGATCAGAGACTTTGTCGAATTAATGTACGGGAAGCTGTCCGGCGTTCTCTCCAGCGCATCCGCCCAGTTTCTTACTTCGATTGGATCGGCGTATGTTGCCGTCAAATGGCCGTTAATGGCATCAACCTGTGCCACATCAATGCCGGCGTCTGCCACTGCCGCACGGATGCATCGTTTCACACCTTCAGGGTTGGGAGCCGTCATGGAGCCGCCCATTCTCTGGCCACCGCTGTTCACGGCACCGCCGACGATTTCCGCATAAATTCTTGCTTTTCTGTCCAGTGCCGTCTCGAGATCTTCCAGAAGCAACATGGCACCTCCAGCACCCGGAACGAAACCACAGGCCGTAGCCGACATCGGTCGGGAACCGGCTGCGGGATTTTCGTTGAACTTCCGGCAGATCACCCGCATGGCATCAAAACCACCCCAGATATAAGGCGTGGCACCCTCCGATCCTCCCGCGATCATACGCTTGGCAAGACCTGTTCTGATTCTCCAGAAGGCGTCGATAACAGCCTCGTTGCCCGTGCTGCATGCCGAGGAATTCGAGGTCACTTTGTTGCCGGCCCCGATCAATCCACCAATACGGGCACTGGTACCACTGTTCATCACCTGTTCCACAACGCGGCTGCCCAGTCGCCTGACCCGGCCTTCATTAATCATGGGCACGACACTCAGCGCAATCGTATCCATTCCGCCGATGCCGGAACCTGCGATGACTCCCGTGTCCCAATCCACGGTATCATCATCCGTGTCGGGCAGGTTGAAACCGGCATCCGTCCATGCATCCACGGCCGATACGGACGCGTAGCCGATATTGTCATTGATCGACATCAGCTTTTCGCGGTCGAAATAACTCTTGCGGATCGCTTCAAAATTTTCCGGGACACCGGCAATCTGACAACCAAATTTCAAATCAGCCAGCAGTGGTTGAAAACGGATACCGGAGAGGCCTTCACGCAGTGCCTTTTCAAAATTATCCAGACCATGCGCATTCGGCGCGGCAACGCCCATTCCTGTAATCACCACCCTTTTATTCATCGTTCGACTCCCATCCCGGCCAATTTCCCCGTACAAACCACTTCACCGTTTTCCCGTTCCATACTGACGCTCACTTTCAATGCACCATTGCGCATATAAATTTTTTCCCCTCTCACGATCACCCGCTCACCCGGCATCACGATGCCTCTGAATTCGACATCTTCGGCCAGAGAAAAGAGACTCAGCGGACTCTTCATTTCCGCAGGCCGGACATTGCTCTGACACGCCAGAAGGTACAACCCGTAGGCCACCACACCGACCTGAGCCATCGACTCGATCAGAATCACACCCGGTGTGATCGGCCGTCCGGGAAAATGTCCCGGATAGAAAAATTCATCTTCACGAAAACGGTAGGCTCCGACAATTTCCTGCTCGTTGAGGGTCAGAATCTCATCAATAAAGCGGAACGGCTTCTGCTGCGGCACCAGCGCCAGGATTTCCTGTATGATGCTATGATCAGCCTCCATAAAGGCCTCCGTTGACATGAATCACCGAACCATTGACGTAGGTGCCCTTCAAAGCCAGAAAGGCGACCACCTCGGCGATTTCTTCCGGTTTCCCGATACGACCCAGAGGAATTCCCGCCATCATTTTTTCTTTTACGTCAGCCGGCAGACCCGAAGTCATGTCCGTTTCAATAAAACCGGGTGCAACTGAATTGACCAGAATATTGCGGCCGGCCATCTCCCGCGCGAGTGACCGGGTAAAAGCGTCAAGAGCGGCCTTCTCCATCGTATAGGGAATCTGACCCGCATTGCCCGTATGGCCGACCACGCTGGAGATGTTAATAATCCGTCCGGCAGATTTTCGAACCATGAACTGACGCAGAATTCTTTTCGTCAGATACCAGGCACCGCGCGCAAGCGCCCTCTGCTCATCGAACTGCTCCATCTTCATGGACAAAATATCCGCGTTGATTGACTGGCCGGCGTTGTTGACCAGGACATCCACGCGACCGGCCAGTTCTTTTAACTGATCGATCATCGCGTCAATCTGCTCCACCTGCGCCAGATCCGCCTGGACTAAAAAACCGTCTTTGATCTCGGCAAGCAAAGCCTTCGCCTTCTCACCGCTGCTGCGGTAATGAATGCCGACTCGAAAACCTTCCGCGGCCAGGGCACGCACGCAGGCGGCACCGATGCCCGTGGCGCCTCCTGTGATAAATGCAACCGGTTTATCCATTAGTTTTCATCCCCAATTTTCAGCATCAGATGCGCCCAGGAAAGCCCCGCTCCGACAATCGACATCGCCACACGGTCACCGGACTGGATTTCATCCCAGTGCGCGGATAGCACCGCGGGCGCACCGCAGCATCCGGTATTGCCGAACTGATCAACACCATACCAGTGACTTCCAGGCGCAATGCCCGTGCGTTCGCAAACGGTTGTCAGCATGCCGAGATTGGCCTGATGACCGATAAATATGAATCTTTTGGCGCCATCGGCATAAATATTTTTAAGATCGCGGACGCCTTCGGTGGTCTTGCGGATGGCAAAACCCTGGACGGCGTTGCCATCCTGGTAAAAACGCCAGTTCCAGCCGATGCCGACTTTTTCCCAGGCAGAAGGACGGGAACCGAACGTGCTGTTCACAAACGCGGCACGTGAAGGAACCCGGGTTGAGACAATCGCGGCGGTACTGCCGTCGCCAAACAAAACGGCGATGGAGCGATTGGTATAATCCACCGACTTCGTGAGTGTTTCGGAATCAACAACTAGAACGTAAGGAGGCAGGGCATCCGGCTGCATGATGGACAAATAATTCATCTGCATCCCGAAGGAACTGCATGCAGAGTTCATGTCCAGGCAGGGCACTTCAATGCCCAGTTCCGCGGCAACGGCGGATGATTCGGCGGGAGCTATATTGTCCGGCGTTGAAGTGCCGGCAATCACCATGCCGATATCTTCGGGTTTCAGATTCGCGCGCGCAAGCGCCTTTCGGGCGGACGCTGCGGCCATTTGAGCGTTTGTATAAAGACGGGCTTCACACGCGGCCCGAAAGTCTGCATTTTTGGTATCCCTGATGTAATCAAGAGGGAAAACCGTGCGGCGGTTGGCTATGCCGACTCGATCGAGAATCCATTCATTGGTGGTGCCGATATCCAGATCTTCCAGAAATTTATTGGAAATAATATTCTCCGGATTAAAATGCCCCATGGCGTGAAGATACAGCATATTTAAACAATCTCCCGTCCGATAATCATATTCTGTACTTCGCGGACGCCCTCATAAATATCAATAATATGAGAATCACGAGCCAGCTTTGAAATTTCGTATTCCGTGGTGAAGCCATAGCCGCCGTGCAGGTGAAGACCTTCGGTGGCGCAAAAGACGGCCGCTTCCGCGCAGGTGTTCTTGGCAAGCGACGCGTAGATTCCCGCGTCCTTCGCCTTTTCCTGAATTTTGCATCCGGCTTTGAGGAGCGACAGCTCCGCCAGTTCCACTTTTTTCCACATGGCGACAATCATTTCGCGGGCGACGGGCAGGTCGCAGATGCGCTGGCCGAACTGCTTACGCTCGCTGGTGTAGGCAATGGTCACATCCAGCGCTCTTTTTGCAAGTCCCAGGCCGATGGCGGCAACCATCGGACGTGCGAAATCCAGCACATCCATGATGTACTTGAAGCCGAAGCGCCGGTTGCCGATAATCTGATCGGGCTGAATAATGACGTCCTCGAAGGTGACGCTGGCCGTATTGGACAACCTCTGCCCCAGTTTGTCCTCCGGCTTTCCGATGATAATTCTTCCTCCGGTGGGCAGGTCAATTTCCCGGGTGGCACCACCCACGTCAGGGAGGTCATCGGAGGTCAAATGGGGAGCGGGAATAACCACGCACGCCATAAAGTTGCTTGTGGGTGCTCCGGTCTTGCAAAGCACCGTGAACTGTGACGCATAAGACGCATTGGTGATAAAACACTTGGAGCCGTTTAAAACATGGGTTCCGTCGTCACGCTTGGCAATGAAACTGGTCATCATGGAATTGTCGGAACCGGCTCCCGGTTCTGTAAGGCAGAATGAAGCGAGTATCGGCTTTTCAACAAAGGGCCTCAGGAACCGCTCTTTTTGTTCTTCCGTCCCGTGCTGACTGATGACCACGTTTGCCAGATCGTTGCACATGGCGGACGTGGCAATGCCCGTGTCGCCGTATGATATTTCCTTAATGATCATCGCTGAAGAAAACACATCGATCTCAAACCCCTTGACCGATTCCGGGATGCACAAATTAACCACTCCCATTTCCCATGCTTTATTGATGATCGGCCATGGAAACTGATGGCCCTTTTCCAGTTCCAGAATGTGTGGCGTTATTTCGTTTTTAACCAGCTTGCGCACGGTTTCCACATACATGATCTGATTTTCATTGAGATTTAAATCCATAATCTACCTTTCGTTTACTATCCGATTCAATAAGATGTTGCCTGGTGGCTCATGAAGCTCCGGCAAAGATTTTTTCGGCTGCGGTGAGCCCCGTAATGGAATCACAGGTCACATCGATGGTTCTGAAAAAATCCCGTAGAGGGCGTCCGGGGCCGATTTCGTAAATCCGTGAAGCGCGCCGGGCCAGAACCTGCATGTTTTCACGCCACAGGACGGAGTTGGAAAGCTGGCTGACCAGATTGTTGATGATCGCATCAACGCTTGAGGCATGAAAGAAACCTGCATAGTTGGAAGTCACTCTGGAAGCAGTGCTGATATCAAATGATTTGCTGAAATTTTTCAAGGTTTCGGCAAAAGGCTGCTCAATTTTTTTCATAAAACGACTGTGGAAAGGCGCGCTGACGTTGAGTTTCACAAACCTGAACGTTTTGGGAGCCGCAAACAGGTCTTTGCATCGATTCTCCACCTCGGGCAACGCAGCGGCGTCTCCGCTGATCACCACCTGGTTGGCGGAGTTGATATTGGCGATGTCAACCGGCAAATCCTCGATCATCTTCTTCAAAGCGGGGACATCAATGCCTTCGGAGATCACAGCGGCCATAAAGCCTACGCCCACAGGAACCGCGTCCTGCATCAGCTTACCGCGCATCCGGACGATCTGCACTGCATCGGCAAACGGGATGACGCCCGCCGCAACCAGCGCTGTGAATTCTCCCAGCGAATGACCGCCGAAATAGCCGGCCTGAAACCCATACCGTTCAGCCAGGCCACGAATCATGGCCACCTCGGTTGTCACAATGCACGGCTGAGTGTATTCGGTCAGGTTCAATCTGTCATCTTCATTAAAACAGATCGAAGCAATATCCAGTCCCACGGCATCGGATGCTTCTTCGTAGATTTGACGACACAAGGACATTTGATCGTAAAAATCCTTGCCCATTCCCTGCCTTTGCGATCCCTGCCCTGGAAAGACGGCCACTATGCCTTTTATATCAGTCATATCAAATCCTCATTGTTCATTCTTAACAACGTGAGCGTTTTACAAATTTATCAATTAATCTTCCGAACGCAGCATGAATCTTTTGACATTTTGAATCCCGAATGAGCGGGACCTGAAACAACATGGACTGAAGTTCGGGCAAATGTCTCAATGCCTTGATCGTTTGGACATCTCCCTGCGTGATAGCACAATCCATGCCATGATATCGTTGTTTATGCACATTCGGCTAATGGTTGAATCCTCTTACCATTTACAATTAAAACAGCAGAACACCCTCTTGTTGTGTTCCCGTTTAACGCGTAAACTACTTTGCACTGTGAAAAGATCTTCGCTGTTTAACTCAGATAATATTGATGATTTTACTGAATAGAATTTTTTATAACCGCCCTACTCTGGAAGTTGCCCATGACCTTCTGGGGAAAAAGCTGGTTCGCCGGATGGACGGCGTGGAACTATCCGGAATCATTGTTGAGACGGAGGCTTACATCGGAGTCCAGGACAGTGCCTGCCACGCACACCGTGGCCGAACCGAACGCAATGCGGTCATGTTCGGCCCTCCGGGCTTAGCTTATGTGTATTTTACATACGGAATGCACTACCTGCTAAACCTGGTAACAGAGGAAGAAGGCAATCCCTGCGCCGTACTGCTTCGTTCCATAGAGCCCCTTTCGGGACTTGAGGAAATGCAGAAGCGCAGAAAGCGCGGCGGAAAAGAGCTGACCAACGGGCCTGCCAAGCTCTGCCAGGCGTTGAACATCGACAAATCGTTTAACGGCTGGGATGTAACAGAGGGCGACAAGCTCTGGGTGGAAAACCATCAACCTGACCGTCCGCTCATGGTCTTGTCTACACCCAGAATCGGCATTGCTTACGCCCGCAAAAAAGACCGTGAGGCGCTCTGGAGATTTTTACTTAAGCCCTAAGGATCCAGCCCTGCTTTTTCAGATGCATTTCCCTGGCTGGAAAGCTCCAGAAACATTTTCCAGCTGGCCAGAAAAAACGCGGCAACCACGGGGCCCAAAACAAAACCTGAAAATCCGAAAGCCGCAATGCCACCCAGGGTTGATAAAAATATCAACAGCGAATGCATCTGAATGTCCTGACCGAGAAGAATCGGGCGCAGCATGTTATCCACGGAACTGATCACAACAAAACCGAAAAGCAGGATGGCAATTCCCTGCCAGATGTGCCCCAGAAGCAGCATAATGATGCCGGCCGGCACCCAAATGATAGAATTGCCGATTGCCGGCACAATAGAAAGGCCGACCATCAGCACACCCCAGACCAGCGCCCTGTCAACGCCCGTGATGTAAAAAATCAATCCGCCCAGCAAGCCCTGAATGCCTCCGATAATAAAGGTAAATTTCAATGCTGCCTTCGACGTGACAAGGAACTCGGAAATAAAGGTATTCATGTGCTGTTCATCAACCGGCATATAATGGGTGATGGTATCGATCAGTTTTTTACCATCGCGTAAAAAATAGAACAGGCAGTAAAGCATCACGGCAAATTCGACGAAAAAAACAATAGTATTTCCTGTAAATGCTGACAGATTCTTAACAAGAAAGTTTGTAATAAACTTCAAAAGCTCAACGGATTTATCCGTGATGAACTGTTGATCCAGGTTGAAACGTGCCAAGAACGGATGATTGCTCAAAGAATTGAGGGCCCCGTTAATCGAATTCATCCAGGAACCGCCGCTGGAATGAATGGATTGATAAAGATCGAGTGTCTCCCCGACCAGCAGGGCAAGGATGAATCCTGCCGGCAGAATCAGCGTAATCAATACGGCCGCCAGCGAAAGGCCCGCGCAGAGATTGGGACTTTTAAACCTCAACTGCAGCCACTTATACAAGGGTGAAAAAATCGCAGCCAGCAAAATCGCCCAGAAGATCGCAAAGAAAAAAGGCTTCAGGATATGACCGAGCAAGAATGTCACAAATCCCAGCAGGAGCACAAAGATTAACTTGGGAAACCCGGCGTACAGATTATCAAACATGGTCCACCTCCCGAGGAATCAGACCTTTATGGATAAACCAGTTATCATACATCCGCAATAATCTCAAACAGGACAGCAGTATTATTTTCTTTCAACGGCTTCTCAAAAGCCAAGGCAAACGTTCATCGGGAACATCCATTTGCGTAACAATTTCCCATATGGTAAATTCTAAATGGGATATAAGATCACATCAAGGAGGTATTTTTGAAAGACGATTTTGCCCTTTTGTTAAAGGCACTCTATTTTTCCGCACAAAAGCATCGCCATCAGAGAAGGAAGGACACTGCGGCCTCGCCGTTCATCAATCATCCGATTGAAGTAGCCAACCTCTTATGGACCGTCGGTGAGGTTTGCGACGCAACAACCATTACTGCTGCTATTCTTCACGACACGATTGAAGATACGGATACAACCTGTGAAGAACTACGTGTGAATTTCGGCGATGAAGTTCTGGGACTGGTTCTGGAAGTCAGTGATGACAAAAATCTGCCGAAGCAGGAAAGAAAACGGAAGCAGATTGTTCATTCGCCCAATCTTTCAAAGAGCGCCAAACTAATTAAACTGGCTGATAAAATCAGCAATGTCCATGATATTGCCTTTGCTCCACCGGATCAATGGTCCCTGCAGAGAAGAATCGATTATCTGCAATGGGCTGAGGCCGTTGTCGCAGGTCTGCGGGGAATAAACGAGAATCTGGAAAAGCACTTCGACAAAACACTGGTTTCGGCAAGACAAAAATTAGACGAAGAAAATCAAGAAGATCCAGGACCCGTTATTCCACTGTCAACCATATAATCTCATCACTGAACCCGTTGTCGTGTAAAGAAGGACCCGAGACCTGCAACAAACGGCAATCAATCCTGCTTTTCATTTGTAAATACGAGATCTTAATCAATATCGGCAAAATTGTAATTGACAAAGGGCCAATTATGAATAAGTTATTGAAAACT
>JAGFXG010000080.1 GCA_017860985.1 Deltaproteobacteria bacterium | reverse complement strand
ACGGGATGAGCGGCCCCGATGTTGGTGCCGGGCGCCATAGCGGCGATGTGGGCAGCCTGTGCAATGATCACACCAGCCGATGCGGCCCTTGCCCCCGAAGGATAAACATAAACAATAACGGGCAGCGGCGCATTAAGAATGCTCTTGGCAATGTCACGCATGGCCGTGTCCAGCCCCCCGGGTGTATCCATCAAAATGATCAGGCCTTCCGCGCCCGCCTGCTTTGCATCTTCCAGGCGTTCGGCGACATATTTTGCCGAAGGGGCGGTGATGACGCCTTCCAGATTCATTACATGGAACACCGGCTTCTTATCCTGTGCATCGGCAGCGCCGACCGTCGTTATAAAAATCATCAGTAATGTTAGTAATATTTTATTCAACATGACTGCACCTGTTGTCGATCTCATGCATGACTTCCCGGTTCGATTTCTTTCATGATCATCTGGACATCTTCCCAGACCTGCTTTTTGGCAGGCGGATTCCGTAAAAGATATGCCGGATGATAGGTCGGCATGAGCTTGATTCCCTCGTAATCATAAAAACGGCCGCGCAGCGCGGTAATTGGTGTTTCCGTTTTCAAAAGTGTCTGCGCTGCAAATTTGCCCAAGGCGCAAATCACACTGGGCCGGATTAGCTGCAACTGTTTTTTTAAAAACGGTTCGCATTTGCATATTTCTTCAGGCAGTGGATTGCGATTGTTCGGCGGCCGGCATTTGAGAATATTGCAGATATACACGTCTTTGCGAGCTAGTTTCATTCCTTTCACAATAATGTCCGTCAGTAATTGTCCCGCCCGCCCTACAAAAGGCAATCCCTGTTCATCTTCATCCGCTCCCGGCGCCTCACCCACAAATACAATCCTTGCCGACGGGTTGCCGTCTCCGAAGACCACATTTTTTCTTTTTTCCGCCAGCGAACACTGTACACAGCTCAATGCCTCCCGGGCCAGATCATCCAGTTGCCCTACATGGTCCTTCGCCGCTGAAGGAAGATTCTTCCGCTCCACTACCGGTTTTTTCCAGTCAACTTCAACATAAAGGTTTTCCGCATTCAGGACCTGCCCTTTGACAGACTTCACCAGAGACAGCATTTCTTTTCTTATCCGGTCAGATGACGGCGGTGACATGGTTTCGGTCATGATTTCACGCGAACGCCTTTCTTTCTGCTCAATATCTTAACATGATCCAGAATCCGGTGCGCGGCGTCTATTTTGGTCATTTTCTCTAGGGCAATCGTTTTGCCGTTGCGGTCAATAATGGTAATGACGTTGGTGTCCGTTTCAAAACCGGCCCCCTCTTCCCGCAGACTGTTGGCCACAATCATGTCCATATTCTTTTTGAGAAGCTTCTGTCGTGCGTTGGCAAGCAGGTCCTGCGTTTCCATGGCAAAACCCACCAGAACACTTTTCCTCTTTTTTGCGCCGATTGCGGCGATGATGTCCGGATTGCGCGTCAGTTCAATTCCGGACAAGCCTTTGTCCTTTTTTATTTTTTCCCGGGCCTCCGCTTTCGGACGGTAGTCCGCTACGGCCGCGGCTTTCAGGATCACCGTTGCCTTTTCATAATGTTCCATGACCGCGCGGTACATTTCCAGTGCCGTGCGCACGTAAATGATCTGATCTGCCGGAGGCGGAGGAATTTTAGTCGGCCCGCTGATCAGCGTGACTTTTGCTCCGCGCTGATGCGCTGCCCGGGCAAGCGCGTAACCCATTTTCCCCGACGAACGGTTCGTGATGAAACGCACCGGGTCGAGCGGTTCTTCCGTGGGACCGGCTGTGACCAGCACTCGTTCACCGATGAAATCTTTTGGTGTCAAAAGGGACTCCACCGCTTGCATAATTTCAGGGATGTCCGGGAGACGGCCCGATCCGGATGTCTTGCAGGCCAGTTCGCCCACGCCGCTGTCCATTACCATGTAACCGAATTTTTTCAGTTTGAGAATATTCTCCTGAACGATGGGATTGGCGAGCATCTTGTCGTTCATGGCCGGACATATCAGGGTCGGTTTATTTTGCGCCATCACGGTTGTGGTCAGGAGATCATCGGCAATGCCGGAGGCTATTTTACCGATCACGTTTCCGGTTGCCGGCGCAATGACAAAGGCATCGGCAAAATCAGCCAGCGCGATATGGGCCATGTCATACTGGTCCGTCGGGGCAAACATGTCCGTATAAACCGGCCCCTGCGAAAGGGTCTGCATGGTCAGCGGCGTTATAAATTCCATCGCGCTCTCCGTCATGATGACGCGCACCTGCGCGCCTGCCCTGATGAGAGCACGGGTCAATTCAGCCGCTTTGTACGCGGCAATGCCTCCGGTTATTCCCAGAACAATTTTTTTATTTTCAAGCATACGGTTATCACTTCGTTATTTTTTGAGAATATAACAGTGTTTCACAGCAAGATCAAGGTATAAAGTCTTTTTGGCACCTACAATCACAACGGGAAACTCATTTATATGTCTGTCTCGTTGACACTTTATTTGCCCGCTGTTTTAAGCTGATTTTTTGCTGTCAGACAAACGGTCGCCCTGAAAATGGAATCTTTATGTTTTCTCTTTTTGGATCAATTCACGCGTGAATGGTTTGCGGTAAAGGGTAAATGATATTTTGCTTGCAAAGAGCAATGAAAGTCATTATGAAAGCCGTCACATAATTCATGCCACAAATCAAGGAGCAACGGATGAAAAGAACAGGCACTTACATAACGATTGCCGTAGTGGTCCTGCTGGCCGGCGCGGCAGGCTGGCTTTATTTCGCCAACTATCTTGACGGGACAAAGCCGACCATAACATTGAGCAGAAACATAATCGCCATTGGCAAACAGCAGGACATCGGCATTACTTTTTCTGATGATGGCGGCGGCCTGTCCAGCGTGAAGGTGGAGATCATCCAGGACAACCAGTCGCGCGTGTTGGCCCAGGAGAGTATCCCTTCCCGGGGAACCAGGCAGAAGGTTGTCAAGCTGACCGCCAACAGCGAAATTCTCAAATTAAAAAACGGTCCGGCTGTCGTCCGCATCACCGCCGACGATTTTTCTCTTTTCAATAATGAAACCATCCTTGACGTGCCGGTCGCGATTGACACGATACCCCCGCAAATTTCGATTCTCAATCCCGTGAACTACATCAATCAGGGCGGCACAGGCTTCATCGCTTACCGGATTTCCAAGCCGGTCGCATCGACAGGCGTCTATGTGGACGATCAATTCGCTCCCGGCTTTACCGTTCCGATGAACAATGGAGCGATGTCCGTGACCTATTTCGCCATACCGCTGGATGCCTCCAATCAAAAAACGAGAATCTCCGTTTTTGCCGGCGATGAAGCAGGCAATGTATCAAAGGTTTCTCTGCCCTGCACGATCAAACCCAAGAGATTCCGCTCCGACAGTGTAAATCTCAGCAATAGCTTCCTTCAGAAGATCGTGGTCGAATTTCAGTCGTCGATCTCCGGGCTGCAGGGGAAGACTCCGGAGGAAGTCTTCACCTATATCAACACGACCCTGCGCGAGCAAAACACAAAAACCATTCAGGACATCTGCAGAAAATCGGTCAACAAAAAACTGTGGGACGGTACGTTTGTCCGGATGAGCAACGCCGCTCCCATGGCCCTGTTCGGAGATCAGCGGACCTACATGATTGACGGTAAATCCCTCGGCAATTCCGTTCACCTGGGCATTGACCTTGCTTCGACCGTCCACGCGCCTATTGAAGCCGCCAATAACGGAATCATCGTTTTTGCCGGCACCCTCGGAATATACGGCAATACCGTCATTATTGATCACGGGATGGGGTTGCTCAGTTTATACGGGCATCTGTCTGCTATTGAAACCGCGGTCGGAAAGACAGTCAGAAAAACGGAAAAAATCGGTCTCACCGGCTTAACAGGCTTGGCCGGCGGCGATCATCTGCACTTCAGCATTCTGGTTAATGGACAGTTTGTCAATCCCACGGAATGGTGGGACCCGCACTGGATTGAAGACAACGTCATGAAAAAGATGACGATGTAAAAGGATCAACGCTTCGACAGGCTCAGCGACCGAAGGCTCAAGGTTGAAAGAAAAGCCCGGTGGGTTAACCCATCCGGGCTTTTTCATCTTCTTAAGAAAACAAGCGAAGCTTCCGCTTAGGTCTTTAACCTTTTACCTTGCCCCTTGTACCTTGCTCCTTGTACCTTGAACCTTGAGCCTTGAATCTTGAGCCTTGTACCTTGTATTTTAGCTTTTATTGATATCGCGATGAGAGGTGTGCACGAGGTATTTCAGCGCCTGGAAGTGAGAACTGAACTGGTTGGCCATGACGACTGAACGGTGCTTGCCGCCGGTACAGCCGAAACCGATGTTGAGGCGAGCTTTTCCCTCTTTTTCATAGAGAGGGATCAGGAAATTCATCATGTCAATTGTTTTCTTCAAAAATTTTTTGCTTTCCGCATTATCGAGGACATATTTTTCAACCGCCGGATTGTGACCGTTATGATTTTTCAATGATTCGACAAAATAAGGATTGGGAAGAAATCTTACATCGATCACCAGATCAGCGTCAGCCGGCAATCCGTAACGGTAACCGAAAGACATCACGTTGATGATCATTCTCCTTTTTCTCGATGATGGCATGAATTTTCTCTGGACGATATCTTTGAGCTGGTGCACATTGATGGTTGTCGTATCGATGATCGTATCGGCCATCTGCCTGAGCGATGAAAGTTTTTCCACTTCCGTTTGAATTCCTTCCGCGATAGAACCTTTCGGAGAAAGCGGATGGGTTCGCCTGGTTACGCTGTATCTGAGAAGTAATGACTCTTCACTGGCTTCCAGAAAAAGGATCTCGATTTTATAGCCCTTTTTCTTTAATTTCTCAAAAACAAGCTCATATCTTTCCGTGAAATTCTTTTCCCGCAAATCCATGACCATTGCCACCTGTTTGATTTCCGGTGACGACTGAAGAGTCATGGAAATGAATTTCGGCAGTAATATGACGGGGAGATTGTCGATGCAGAAGAACCCGATATCTTCCATCGCCTGAAGTGCCGTACTCTTACCGGAACCGGACAGGCCCGTAATGATGACGACATGGATTTTTTTCAATTAACCGACCTCGTTTAATTTCAAGATGGCTTTTTCTATCAGATTCTTATTGAAAAATCCAGTTCGGGGAATCGTCATCCGGATGAGCGGCAGGGAGGTCTCGATAATTTTTTTTTCAATGACCCTCAGTTTTGTTTCTCCGGCATCCGATCTGATCAGCTCGATGACACCTGCAAGCCTTGTTTTGTCTTTTATCTGCGACAGCTTCAACACGCTGTCAACCGGCATGATTCCCCTTCGCGATGTATGGAATAATTTTTTAATTTTCGGGTGGCCGGAAATGATGAGCTGTCCGGTTTGTCTTTTCTTAATCACGGCCAGATCGTCTGCGATCCACAGACAGTCTTTCGAAACAGCCCGCAGCGCGGCCGTTGTCTTGCCGATACCGCTGGCTCCGGTAATCAGAATCCCCCGCCCCCGCACCTCCAGGGCAACGCCATGGACGGTTATACAGTTCTTGATTTTTTCCTGAAGGACCGCCTTAATCCGGCTTTCCAGAAGATGATCATTCAGGACGGCAGCCGCTGCCGGCAACTGATAATGTTTCAGTTCGTTGCTGAGCGAATCCGGTAATGCGCTGGTGTCGGAAAAAATAAGCATGGCCGTCCCGCAGCGGATGAGATTTGAAAAAAACTCCGCCCGCGCAGAATCATCGCCCGCCATCAGCCTGTTTTGCACTCCCGATGAGAGAATGAGAATCGCACCATCGCGGCGTTTTGCAATTACGATTCTCCGGCAGCGTTTGACATACAGATAATTAAAAGACTTTTTCAACAAATGAGGCTGCTGGATTTCCCGAATGCCTAAATACGTCAGGCGGTCACCAAAAATCCGCTCCAGTGCAACACCTTTATTTTGTGAACTTTTCTTACGCGGGGCAAGACTCATCTTGTTCAACAATCGCTTCGTATAAATCGCGCTTTGTTTTCGCGTCGATAAGTTTTTTACGGAAATTGGGGGTTTTCAACATTTTTGATATCTTAGCCAGG
>JAGFXG010000335.1 GCA_017860985.1 Deltaproteobacteria bacterium | reverse complement strand
TCTTGATGGCCTGGGTTCGACTCATGACCCGCCCTGCGCCATGACAGGCACTGCCGAAGGTTTCCTGCATGGCTTTTTCCTGACCAACTAATATATAAGAACCAGCTCCCATGTCCCCGGGAATCAGCACGGGCTGACCGACACTTTTATATCTTGCGGGAACTGCTTCATGACCCGCCGGGTATGCCCGTGTTGCGCCTTTGCGGTGTACACACAGTTTTTTCTCAACACCTGCCACGTTGAATGACTCGATCTTGGCAATGTTGTGACAAACGTCATAAACCAGGCGCATTCCCAGTTCCCTTGGTGCAATTCTCAACGTTTTTTCGAAAACCTCTTGGGTCAGGTGCATCAAGATTTGCCGGTTGGCCCAGGCGTAATTCGCACCACAGGCCATGGCCGCCAGATAATTCTTCCCGCGCTGCGAGGCCAGATAGGTACAGGCCAATTGTCGGTCCGGCAGTGCGATGCCTGTTTCCGATTGATGTTTGACCATCAGGGCCAGATAATCGTCGCAGATCTGGTAGCCCAGCCCCCGCGACCCGGTATGGATCATGACGACAATCTGCCCTTTGCGCAGCCCAAACGCCCCGGCTGCTTTTTCGTCAAAAACATCCTGCACGACTTCTATTTCCAGAAAGTGATTGCCGGAACCCAGCGTGCCGAGCTGCTGCTTACCGCGCTCGAGGGCCCGCGCTGAAACCTGCTCCGGGTCCGCGCCATTCAGGCAGCCACCATCTTCTGTTGTTTCCAGGTCCTGTAGGGATCCGAACCCGTTTTTCACGGCCCATTTTGCGCCTTCCTCAAGCACTTTTTTCTGATCTTTACCGGAGAGCTTGACATAGCCTGTGGAACCCACACCGGTTGGAATACGCTGATACAAGGCGGCAGTCAGATCCTTTATTCTCCCCCGGATATCGTCAAGGACAAGACCCGTTGCCATCAGGCGGCAGCCGCAGTTAATGTCGTAACCCACGCCGCCCGGCGAAACGACGCCCCCGTCCAGATCAAAAGCCGCCACTCCGCCGATGGGAAAACCGTACCCCCAGTGAATATCCGGCATGGCCAGCGAGAAATTGACGATGCCCGGCAGATGGGCAACATTGGCCACTTGTTTAGTGCTTTCGTCGTGTTGAAGCAGATCATGGATTTTGTCGTTGGCATAGATCATCCCCGGCACACGCATGGAACCCGTCTGCGGAAGAAGCCATCTGTTTTCATCGAGTTTTTCTAAAATAATTTCTGACATGATACTTTCTCTTCAACTTCCTTACATGCGGTCAATCCCGCAAACAGACTGCATCAATAGCGGGAATCAGTACAAAAGTCGTCATACCGGTGGAGGCCGGTATCCATAAAAAATTGATTTTCCTGGATTCCGTGTCGCGCTCCGCTTGCACGGAATGACAAAAAAAGTAATTTTAACACAGCCTCGAAGGTGGTTAGGGTATTTTACGAGGTCGTCGTCAGACATCGAAAATCACCCTGGCCATCCAGCCTGATTTGAACCTTTTAACACGTAAGCCGGAGTAAGTCACCGCTTTGATCTCTGTTTTCATTGAATGTTTATTTTTCTTATATGGCTCAACCCATAACGTCGCGACGAGTCTTGTGTTTCTGCATTCGATCATCTCACAGTGATCAACCACCCATCCCGCGCCGTTGAACAGATAAAGAAGCTCGCGCAAAAAGTTAATGAACAGGTCCTCCACATCCGCCCCTTCCACCATTTTAATGAGTTGCCTCCCTTTTACCTCCCGGCTTTTCCTGCTTTTATGTCCTGTGGTCTCAATCATGATATCAAACAAAGCATGGGCGGCATGGGCAAAAAGCTCCTTCTTCGTGCGCCCGAATATTTCAATCCCTATATCAGCGGTGTGGTTAAAAAATGTGTAGTTCGGCATACAGTTAGTATAAACTATTATGTCGGCATCAACAAGAAGGACGCAAGCTACCATAAAAAAAGGCGCCTCGAAGCGCCCTTTTGTTAGTGTTGATGAAATGACGGTTTAATCTTCTTCCGGCGTTTCGTTTTCTTCTGTTGTCACATCCGTTTCATCGGCTCCATCATCCTTGTCTTCGGCTTCCGATGTTGTACGAGCAACCCCAACAAGCTTTTCTTCCGGTTCCAGGTCGATGAGCTTGACGCCCTGGGTCACACGATGATTGACCGGAACTTCCTGCACCTTCAGCCGGATCACTTTACCGGCATTGCTGATAAGCATAATGTTTTCTTCACCCTGTACCTGTAGAACACCGGAGACATTGCCGATCTTCGACACCGTTTTCAGGTTGATTGTGCCCTTGCCCCCTCGTGACTGCACACGATATTCGTCAATCGGTGTACATTTGCCGTAGCCATTTTCCGAAATGGTCAGCATGTACGTGTTTTGAGCGGGAATATCCACGCCGATAACGTCGTCACCCTCATCCAGATTGATGCCGCGCACGCCACGTGCCGTCCGGCCCATATCGCGGACATCGTCTTCCCGGAAACGAATCGCCATACCGAGTTTCGTTGCGAGGAAAATATCCTGATCGCCGTTCGTCAGCTGGACATCTACCAGTTCGTCATCATCATCGATGGAGATGGCGATAATGCCCCCTGCCCGCGGATTGGAATACGCCGCCAGATCGGTTTTTTTGATGATGCCTTTTCTGGTTACCATCACTACGAATTTATCCGAAACAAATTCCTTGACGGGCAGGGTCGCGCTGACGCGCTCGCCAGGCGCCAG
>JAGFXG010000079.1 GCA_017860985.1 Deltaproteobacteria bacterium | reverse complement strand
GAACGGCTTTTTGCTGTAATGGTCGAGCTTGCACCGGGACTATCCGTCGCAAAGTGTGAAAGTCTCCGCAGTGTCACATCAGGATGCGGTAAATGCTTCACCTACATCAATCCGCTCAAGCAGGATAAATTTATTGAGTTATCCGGTCATGATCAATTCTCTCTTCGCGGAATTATGCAGTCCATGAAAGATTTTGAGCAGCTCTCCGAAATATACAAAACCGTTGGTGGAGTTCACAGCGTATGGTTTAAACATGATGAATATTCTGTTTTTAACGAGGATATCGGGAGGCACAACTGTTTCGATAAAATTGCGGGCGTACTCCTTAGAAACAATAAAATGTATCTTTTAGAGGGTGGAATATTGTTTGTGAGCGGAAGGGTATCTTCGGAAATCATTACCAAGGTCATCAGGATGGGCGCCCCCGTTCTCGTTTCACGATCAACCCCGACGGCTGCCGCGGTCAATCTTGCCCGGCAATACAATGTAACGCTTTTGGGTTATGTGAGAAAAAAATCCGGATATGTCTATTCGGGAGAAGAGCGGCTGATTTAAGGAGCAGATTGTCTCTTTTTGATATATAATATAGAAAGAAAGGCCATTAGAAAATGAAAAAAGTATGCGGGAAGGTTCTGGCTGTAAATATTTCTCAAAAAAAAGGTGAAAAAAAGAACAACATCGATTGCGGTCTGTTTTTGGAAAATCTGGGACTGGAAAACGACGCCCACGCGGAATCCGGTATCATCCGGCAGGTCAGTCTCCTGGCCAAAGAGAGTATTGATAAGATCAGGGCGAAGGGTCTGGATGTTCATTATGGTGATTTTGCGGAAAATCTTACTGTCGAAGGCATTGATCTTCCCGCGCTGCCCATTGGCACACGGCTGAAAATCGGCAAGGACGTTTTACTGGAGGTTTCTCAAATCGGTAAGGTGTGCCATAACCGGTGCAATATCTTTTATGCCGTCGGAGATTGTGTTATGCCCAAAGAGGGAATCTTCGCAAAAGTTTTAGCCGGTGGCGAAATAAAAGCAGACGACCCGATAGAAATTATAGATGGATTACAAAATGCACGATGAACAAATAGAACTTTGGCAGCATCATCACATATTTAACGTTGATAAAAAAGCCGTAGAAAAGCGAACGTTAATTGTTGTGATCATTACTTTTGTCACAATGATTGCTGAAATATTGTTTGGCTGGATTTCAAATTCAATGGCGTTGCTGGCTGACGGCTGGCATATGGGAACACATGCTTTTGCTCTGGGAATATCTCTGATTGCATACATTATGGCCAGAAAATATGCAAAAGATGAAACCTTTACATTCGGAACATGGAAAATTGAAATTCTAGGGGGTTACACTAGTGCTGTTGTGCTGGGCATCGTTGGCGCGATCATGATTTATTCTTCTGTCGAAAGAATTATCAATCCCTTGAGTATTTATTACAATCAGGCATTGTATGTAGCAATTTTAGGATTGCTGGTAAATCTTGTTTGCGCAATAATCCTTAATAGTGGCGGTCATGCCCATGAACATGCGCACTATCATCAAGGAGAGGATGAGCATTCATATTCCAAACACAATCATGAAGATCTTAATTTGAAATCGGCATATTTGCATGTTGTGGCAGATGCCATGACATCCGTATTGGCAATTATAGCATTACTCGGAGGAAAGTATTTTAATTTTGTCTGGCTTGATCCGTTTATTGGGATTGTAGGCGCGGGTTTGATCATTCGCTGGTCTTTTTTATTATTGAAGGACACCGGTGGCATTTTGCTGGAGCGCGAAATCGATAATCCTATAGCTGATGAAATAAAAACGGAAATTGAATCCGACGGAGATTCGAAAATAAGTGACTTGCATATTTGGAAGGTTGCGCAAAATAAATATGCATGTATTGTGTCTTTGGTAACGGCAAGAAATTATTCCATTGAGGCATATAAGGCACGATTGAATAAAATCCATAAATTAACGCATGTAACAATAGAAGTTAATGAATGTAGAATGTAAGTGAACAGGAACAGGTCAATTCAAATCAGATATAAGGAGTGTTTATGTGGGAGTATACAGAAAAGGTCAAAGAGCACTTTCTCAATCCGCGCAATGTTGGAGAAATTGAAAATCCGGACGGGGTTGCCGAAGTCGGGTCGCTGGCCTGCGGTGATGCCTTGAAACTCACATTCAAACTTGATGAAAACAAGCGCATTAAAGACGCAAAATTTAAAACATTCGGCTGCGCGAGCGCCATTGCGTCGTCTTCGGCGCTCACGGAAATCATCAAGGGGATGACCGTTGACGAAGCGCTCAAAGTCAGCAATAAGGATATTGCCCAGTATCTGGGCGGCCTTCCGGACGAAAAAATGCATTGCTCCGTTATGGGCAAGCAGGCGCTGGAAAAGGCGGTGGAAAATTACCGGGGAGCTCCGGCGCTGGAAGCGGGTGCAAAAATAATCTGCGAATGCTTTGGCGTGACCGATAAGGAAATCGAGCGGGCGATTCGCGAAAATAATCTCTCTACCGTGGAAGATGTCACTAACTATACCAAGGCCGGCGGAGGCTGCGGAGGCTGTCAGGATGCCATACAACAAATCATCGACCGCGTGAAGGCAGAGCCGAAAACGGATAACAAGCCCAAGCTCACCAATATTCAGAAAATCCGGCTGATTGAAGAAACCATCGAACGGGAGATCCGGCCTTCGCTGAAGCAGGACGGCGGGGATATCGAAATCATCGATATTATCGGCAATCGGGTGATTGTAGCGATGCGCGGCGCGTGTTCGACCTGTAAGGCATCGGAAATCACGCTGAAGGATTTTGTCCAGCACAGACTTCAGGAACTTGTATCACCGGACATTACCGTTGAGGAGGCCGCCAAATGAAAACCATTTATCTCGATAATAATGCCACAACGCAGGTGGCCCAGGAAGTGCTGGACGTCATGATGCCTTATTTCCGTGATCTTTACGGCAATCCTTCCAGTATGCATACCTTCGGCGGTCAGGTCGGACAGAGAATCCGCGCCGCGCGCGAGCAGGTGGCGGCGCTTCTGGGCGCGCTTCCGGAAGAAATTGTATTCACCAGTTGCGGAACCGAAAGCGACAACTCCGCGATTCGTTCGGCCCTGGCCACAAGGCCTGATAAAAAGCATATTGTGATCAGTCGTGTAGAGCATCCGGCCGTTCGTACTCTTTGTTCTCATTTAGGCATGCAGGGCTATAAGATCACCGAACTGCCCGTGGATAAAAATGGCATTCTTGATCTGGAAAATCTGGAAAAAAGTCTGACACCCGATACCGCAATTGTCAGCCTGATGTGGGGCAATAATGAGACGGGTGTGCTCTTTCCGGTTGAAGCGGCGGCAATGATGGCGCATGAAAAGGGCATTCTCTTCCATACGGATGCGGTTCAGGCAACCGGGAAAATTCCCATCAATATGAAAAATAACGTCATTGACATGCTTTCAATTTCCGGGCATAAGCTGCATGCTCCTAAAGGCATCGGTGTTCTGTACATCCGGCGCGGCACCAAATTTTCGCCTTTTCTGATCGGCGGCCATCAGGAAAAAGAGCGGCGGGGCGGTACGGAAAATACACCAAGCATTATCGGATTGGGGAAAGCCTGCGAACTGGCGGCTAAGAATATGGCACAGGAAAATACCAATGTTAAAAAACTGCGCGATAAACTGGAGAAAGAACTTCTAAAGAAGATTCCGCAAAGTCGTGTCAATGGGGATGTTGAAAATCGTTTGCCCAATACCACAAATATCAGTTTTGAATTTGTTGAAGGTGAAGCCATCCTGCTTTTGATGAATGAACTGGGTATTTGCGCTTCATCCGGTTCGGCCTGCACGTCGGGATCACTGCAACCATCGCATGTGTTGCGTGCGATGGGGGTGCCTTTCACGATGGCGCACGGTTCCATTCGCTTCAGTCTGAGCATATACAATACGGAAGAAGAAGTTGATTTTGTTATTGAGAAGATGCCGCCGATCATCGAGCGGCTGCGTGGCATGTCGCCTTTCTGGAACCAAAAGGAACAGGCCTGCACAAACCAATAGGAGTACGTGATGATGAAGCGTTTGAAAAACGGTGATAAATGCAAACATGAAATCAAATCGGCTGAGCACTTTCGTGACGAGCTTCCGGCAATTGTAAATGAACTAGTCGCCTCATGCAGCAAGGGAGGCTGTTTTGATCATGTAAGCGCCGAGCCGATTCCCTATCGCGAATCGATTATTGATATTCTGCGGCGCCTGGCGCTGATTCTTTATCCCGGCTATTTTATTCGCACAAGACTCGATTCGACCAACCTGGAGTATTACCTGGGACAGCAGATCGTGGGTCTTTACGAAGTCCTCTCGGAGCAGATCATCCTGGCCATTCGTCACGATTGTATCCGCCAGAACCTGTCCTGCGTCCATTGTGAACCGTTGGGACATAAGCTTGCCTTGGAATTTCTCCAAAAACTTCCTCAGCTGCGCGAGATGCTGGCCAAAGACATCCGCGCCGCCCTGGACGGTGACCCGGCTGCCAAAAGCTACGATGAAATCATCTTCAGCTATCCGGGGATATGGGCTATTACGGTTTACCGGATCGCACATGAGCTTTATCATCAAAAAATTCCTCTTATGCCGCGCATCATGACAGAATACGCCCACGGCCGTACCGGCATCGATATTCATCCAGGCGCACATATCGGCGTGAGTTTTTTTATCGATCATGGCACAGGGGTTGTCATTGGAGAAACATGCACAATTGGTAACCAGGTGCGCATCTATCAAGGGGTTACGCTGGGTGCTCTGTCACTATCAAAAGCGGAGTGCAAACGGTTGAGATCCAAGAAGCGTCACCCATCGATCGAGGATGATGTGATGATTTATGCCAATGCCACGATTCTTGGCGGAAATACTGTTGTTGGTGCGCGCTCCGTGATCGGCGGCAATGTATGGTTGACGCATTCCGTACCGCCGGACACAGAAGTATTCATCAAAAAGCAGGATCTGATATTTGGTGAAAAGCAGTATAAAAAGCAGGCTTCTAAACAGAAGATACACTAATTATCGGCGCTGACGGCACGGCAGTCGCGGTTAAGCCATATTGTAAGCAGATTAACAGCAAATCTGGACTGGAAACGGAAGCTGCAATCCAATTTGTGTAAATGGGGAATATTCGTGTCACCGGATGTAAATTTTAGCACCATCCGTGAGCTCACCTGACAGCCCGACCTCATTATCTATCTCATCATAGACTTTCTTGCCTTGCTTGATCATGTCAAGCAACCCCGCATCAATAAGAGCATGCTTTACCGTCATTCCCTGTACCAGGTCAAATTCCTGATCATTCACGTATACTTTCATGTTTGCATCCTTTCCTGCGCGATGCTGTCCCGTCAATATCGGTTTCCAAGCAGCATGGTTGTAATGCCATATCTGTGTCAGACTCAGCAAGTGATGATGATTATTTCACTTCGCGAATTCGTCCTTCAACCCTGAGAGATATTTCCTTCCGGGATTTAATAAATTCGATGACCACGTCCCGAATCCATTTGCCGGCGTTAATGTACACAAGCTTATCCCCTTTCATGGCTCCGCCAATGACGGCATAATCCTTTGATGATTTTACCGCATCGCCAAATGCCTTGTAGCCGTCACCTCCGGCCGCAAGAAAATCATTTGTCGCGACAGTGTATTCTTTGTCTGCCGCAAGAGGACGCCCGCCGATAAACACGTCTTTCACCCTTGAACCTGCCGGATCAAACCGGTTATAGGTGAAGGTGAGGCCGGAGACCTGGGGAAATCTGCCGGCGCCTTCATCAATAGCCGAAACGCCATGTTCCAGTGTTTCGCGAATCTGTTTTCCTGTCAGTTTGATGGCTACAATGTAATTGTCAAAAGGAACAACAGCGTATACATCGCTGACCTTGATCTTGCCCTTTTTGATGCTGGTCCGGATCGTGCCGCCGTTAATGATTGCCGCGTCTGCTCCCGCTGCCTTCCGCATGATGTCCGTGATAAGGTTTCCAAGATTTGTTTCCTGCTGCCTCACATTCACTCCGTCAAGATCGACCAGTGATTCACCAACCGTATCATTCATAAAAGAATCGACTTTCTG
>JAGFXG010000334.1 GCA_017860985.1 Deltaproteobacteria bacterium | reverse complement strand
ACCCCCAACCAGGGAAGTCTTTGCGTAAAAGGCCGGTTCGGAATGGATTTTTTGGCACATCCTGACCGGCTGACAAAACCTCTCATCCGTTACAGGAAAAACGAAGACTTAAAGGAAGCAACCTGGGAGGAAGCCTTCACTTTTATTGCCGACAAACTTTCTTCCATCAAGAAAGAAAACGGCGCTGACAGCGTTGCGGGATTGTCTTCAGCACGTTGCACCAACGAAGAAAACTATCTTTTCCAGAAATTCATGCGCGCGGTCATCGGCACCAATAATGTCGATCACTGCGCCCGGCTCTGACACTCCGTAACGGTGGCCGGTCTGGCCGCAGCATTCGGCAGTGGAGCAATGACCAATTCGATTGACGAGCTGGAATATACAGATCTGATTTTAGCAACAGGAACCAATACAACAGAAAACCATCCCGTGATCGGCGCGAAAGTCAAACGGGCTGTACGTCAGCACGGTACAAAGCTTATCGTCATCGATCCGAGGGAAATCGATTTAGTTAAATTCGCTGACATTTGGCTCAGGCAAAAGCCGGGAACGGATGTGGCGGTTTTCAACGGCCTGATGAATGTGATCATTGCAGAAAACCTCTATGCAAAAGAATATGTGGCCGAGCGTACCGAAGGGTTCGACGCCCTCAAGGCAGCCGTTGCCAAATATACCCCGGACTACGTCGAAAAGATTTCCGGCGTTGGGGCGGAAGACCTGAAAAAGGCAGCCCGCATGTATGCGAAAGCAAACCGCGCCAGCATTATTTACGCGATGGGCATCACGCAGCACATCAGCGGCACTGATAACGTAAAGAGCACCGCCAACCTGGCAATGCTTTGCGGTAATGTGGGTATTGAAGGCGGCGGCGTCAATCCCCTCCGGGGACAAAATAATGTGCAGGGCGCCTGTGATATGGGCGGTCTTCCCAATGTGTTTCCCGCTTATCAGCAGGTGGCCAATGAGGATGCCCGTAAAAAGTTTGAAGCGGCGTGGAAGGCGACCTTATCAGGCAAACCGGGCCTGACCATTATAGAAATGATGAACGCCGCCGGCCGGGGCGATGTCAAAGCTATCTACATCATGGGTGAAAATCCGCTGGTTTCCGATCCGGATCTTCATCATGTAAAATCAGAACTGCAAAAACTCGATCTGCTGATCGTGCAGGACATTTTCCTCACGGAAACTGCGCAGCTTGCGGATGTTGTCCTACCGTCAGCTGCTTTTGCCGAGAAAGACGGCACATTCTCCAATACGGAAAGGCGTGTTCAGAGAATCAGAAAAGCCGTAAATGCTCCCGGTGAAGCAAAACCGGATTGGGAAATCATTGCCGGAATCTCCACAAAAATGGGATACCCCATGAACTATGCTTCGGCGAAGGAAATCTTCGAAGAAATTACGAAGGTCACTCCAAGCTATGCGGGGATCAGTTACGAACGGATAGATAAGGAAGGGATTCAATGGCCCTGCCCCACTCCGGAACATCAGGGAACCAAATTTTTGCACAAAGATAAATTTTCGCGGGGCCTTGGCCTGTTCCACGCCATGGCCAGATGGTTAAAGTCCAATCAAGACGAGGCACGGTGGAAGCCAAAGCCCATGTCACCGGGAAAAGTCCTCAGGGCACCATCTTCATGAACTTCCATTTTGCGGAAGCAGCGGTTAACCAGCTGACCAACGCGGCGTTGGATCCCATCGGGAAAATTCCCGAATATAAGGTCTGCGCAGTCAAACTTGAAGCGGCATAAACATATTTATCCGCATCAAATATTTCATTTCAAGTTTATCAAAAATATGCCTCTGAAAAGGGGCATATTTTTTTATCATTTTAAAAGCCTATCTTGGAGATCAATGCAGTTGATTTTTTACATTACCCGGATAAAGCCCGGATTATTGTAATTGCAAATACCTGTGTTCCTGATATGATTTATCAAAACAGGTTGACGCTGCAAGCGCAATGACCGTTTGCTTCAGGATACCATCTTGAGAACAGGCATGGAAAATACGATCGCCGGGATCATTGCATACTCCACTGCAGCCATCACTGTAGCACTTTGCGTCGGGCTTGGCACCTGGTGGGGAATCAAGGCGAACCGTCGGGAAAAACAGTATCCCCGAAAGATCGACTATCTGGACGATGGTTTTGTTTATCATGACTTTCTTGAAGATACGCAGGTGCGATGGAGTGATATAGAAAAAGTTGAAGCGAAAATTGAAACACACAACACGTCTACAGGAAAATACTCCCGGGGAAAGACAACAAATAATTTGGTCATCCATATTAAAACCACCCAAACATCCTTCAGCATCTTTCCCGAAGATTTTGAAAATGTGAATTTCAATGAATTTGTCTCCACACTTGAGCAGCGAGTGCATTCAACCAATCCGCAGTTTATGGGCATTGACGGCGATACAGAGAGGTTTCGCAGGGCTTTAAAGGCACAGCAGCCAAAGGTTGATGCATCCGTGGAAGCGGAGGAAAAGGAATTTGACCGGCGCTTTGAAATGCGGACTGCCGCTCTCGGACACCCGGTAACTACCAAGGAAAGAATAGCCATTGTTAAAGAATTGCAGCGGGAAATGAAGAAAGAGCGGCTTAAAAATGGCAGGAGGAATCAGTGATTAAAACAGGAATAAGAAGAAAGCATCAATGGGCTATCTGTCTGTTTCTTATGATTCTGTTCATGACTATGCTCATGACAACCGGGGCGGCGGGAAAAGCAAATGTCAGAAATGATGTAAAATGTATCACCAGAATTAAAATATCACGTGATGACAATCCCTGGAAGGGCATGACGCATACTTCCAGGCAGGAGGAAATGAACAAAAATATCCCGGCCGTAGAGTTCAACAAAGGAACATGTGAGGTATTTCCACATCTCTCGGTCTATCAAATCAATTCTGAGAGCCTGCTGGGCAAAGACAAGGTTGGGAAAAAAATTGTCATCAACAGCAGGTATTTTTCTGCCCTGGAAAAAGTGGATGCGACAAGGATTCCGTCAGGTACCGTAAAACCTGTCGGCAGATTTCTGGATACATCTTTCCTGTCGCTCTCACCAAGACAGCTGGTAAGATTTCTTCTGGATGCCCAGATTATTACAACATACTGGCATCTTGAGTCGGAGCTCTGCATGACCGGGGAAAAAGACGAAAAGGACGGATATACGGCTGTCTTTACCGGTGTCCATCGCTATTGCACAAACCGCTGTGAAACAGAACGGCTGAATTTTGCTGTCAGAATTGACCGTGTTACAGGCGAGATATCTGTGTCGGGACATTAAGATTTCAATATTTCTATTTCCGGCTTTCTCCGGTTCGCATTTCCATTCCTCGCAGAAACGGCACAGCAGATCAATCGTTTCAAAATTGCACTTGTTGATCATGATTGTTGACAAGGTGCATGACACGGGCGCAAAAAAAACAGGGACGGCAGGGGGGAGAATCTTCAGTCAAGTTACAATCAAACAGAGCACCCCCATTTATAAAAAAATGCCAACCTGATAACAATATAAGAACCTCTTTTTTGCATTTCAATGAGTGAATGTTTTTTTTCGGAGATAATTCCCAAGAATAATCCCCAGAATCACACCAAGAGTATTTGCTGTCATGTCCAAAAACGAAAATA
>JAGFXG010000078.1 GCA_017860985.1 Deltaproteobacteria bacterium | reverse complement strand
AGTGAAACCAGAGGCAACCCGCTTCTGGAGAAGGCCGGAGTAGAACACGGCCTGAATATGGAAGGTAAGGAAGTCCGTACTGGTATTGTCAATTCAGTGATGTTTGCGCACAGCACAACCGTCACATCCTGCGGCGCCGTCAACAGCATGCACGACAGCATGACGCCGCTGGGCGGTCTGGTTCCCATCTTTAATATGGCCATTGGAGAAGTCATCTTCGGCGGCGTTGGCGTCGGGTTGATCGGCCTTTTGAGTTACGCCGCCCTCACGATGTTTCTGGCGGGTCTGATGATCGGCCGAACGCCGGAGCTGATGGGAAAGAAAATGGAACTGCGGGAAATGGTCATGTCGCTGGTGATTATTCTAACACCCGCCTTGCTGCTTTTGATTTTGTCAGCCCTTGCCGTTTCCACGCGGGCGGGGCTTGCCGGCGTCACCAACGCCGGGCCACACGGTCTTTCGCAGATTATTTACGCCTTTGCCTCGGCATCGGGCAATAACGGATCGGCCTTCGCGGGGCTCAACGCGGATTCCGTCTTTTACAATCTGACAACGGGGATCGCGATGCTGGCTGGACGGTTTTCCACGCTGATACCGGCTCTGGCCATTGCGGGATCGCTGGCTGCGAAAAAAATTATTCCTGAAAGCATTGCAACGTTTCCAACAACCGGTCTGCTCTTTGTGATCATGCTGGCATGTGTGGTCGTCATAGTCGGTGCGTTGACTTTCTTTCCTGTTTTCACGATGGGACCTTTTCTGGAACACCTGCTGATCTCCATCGGAAAAATATTTTGAGGCTGAATTTATGAAAACAAAAAAAATAAATATCTGGCAGACCCGGTTTATTCTGCCGGCCATCCGGGACTCCATTAAAAAACTTCATCCGATCGCCATGATGAAAAATCCGGTCATGTTCATCGTGGAGATCGTCACGGTCATCACATCTCTGATCGTCATTGGGGATGTGATCAGCGGTCGTTCTATCCTCTTTGACTTGCAGATCTCGATTTGGCTCTGGTTCACAATCATTTTTGCTAATTTTGCCGAGGCGCTGGCGGAGGGACAAGGGCGGGCGCAGGCCGAATCGCTCAAAAAGAACCGCAGCGAGTCAACGGCAAAACGAGTGCGGTCAGATGGGCAAACAGAAATTCTTTCCGCACTGAAATTAAGAAAGGATGATATTATTTTAATGTCAGATGGCGACACGGTGCCCGGAGACGGCGAAGTCATCGAAGGAACCGCGCTGATCGACGAATCGGCCATCACCGGGGAATCTGCACCCGTCATCCGGGAATCTGGAGGCGACCGCAGCGGGGTCACCGGCGGGACTCGTGTCTTGTCGGGTAAACTCAAAGTACGGATTACCGCAAATCCCGGAGAGAGTTTTCTGGATCAGATGATTTCCATGGTAGAAGGCGCCAGGCGCCAGAAAACACCCAATGAAAAAGCGCTCAATGTATTGCTGATCGCGCTCACCATCGTTTTTATCACCGCTGTTGCAACACTGAAATATTTTGGCGCTTACATGAACGTCAGTATAACTCTTTCCGTACTCATCGCACTGCTGGTCTGCCTGATGCCGACCACCATCGGCGGCCTCTTGCCTGCGATAGGCATTGCAGGCATGGATCGGCTGCTTCGCTATAATTTTATCGCCACAAGCGGTCGCGCCGTGGAAGCCTCGGGGGACGTGGACATCGTGCTCATGGACAAAACGGGCACTATTACACTGGGCAATCGCATGGCCACGGAATTTATTCCGGTTCACACAGAAGATGAAAAAGCTCTGATCAACGCAGCGCTTCTGTCATCGCTGGCCGACGACACACCCGAAGGCAGAAGTATTGTCGTTCTGGCCAAGGAAAAACTGGGGATGCATGGGCGTGACATCCGTGCGCCGCAAGGCGCCGCATTTATTCCATTCAGCGCAGAAGCACGGATGAGCGGCATTGACTGGAACGGACAGCAAATCCGTAAAGGATCGCTCGACGCCGTCAAAGCCTTTGCCCTGGCGTGCGGTATGCAAATTCCTGAGGATGTGCAGAAAATCGTAGCCGATATTTCCACTGAGGGATCAACGCCGCTGCTGGTCGCCAACCAGGAAAAAATCCTGGGAGCGATTCGGCTCAAGGATGTGCTCAAGGAAGGCATTAGTCATCGTATTGCCAAACTACGGCAAATGGGCATCAAATCCATCATGATCACCGGCGATAATCCGCTGACCGCCGCAACCATTGCCGCCGAGGCGGGCGTGGATGATTTTGTAGCGGAGGCAAAACCTTCCACCAAGCTGGAACTCATTCGCCAATATCAAAGTCAGGGTCATCTGGTGGCCATGATCGGCGATGGGACCAACGATGCGCCCGCGCTCGCCCAGGCGGACGTGGCCGTGGCCATGAACGCAGGCACACAGGCGGCCAGAGAGGCGGCCAATATTGTTGATCTGGATTCCAATCCGACCAAACTTCTGGATATCGTCGAAATCGGTAAGCAGATTCTCATCACGCGTGGAGCTCTGACCACTTTCAGTGTCGCCAACGACGTGGCTAAATATTTCGCAATTGTCCCGGCAATCTTTGTTGCTCACTATCCTCAACTACAGATCCTCAACATCATGCAGCTGGGAAGCCAGGAAAGCGCGGTACTTGCCGCCGTAATTTTCAATGCGCTGATTATTCCGCTTTTGATTCCGCTGGCGCTGCGCGGCGTCGGCTATCGTCCATCGAGCGCGACGGCGCTCTTGCGGCGCAACCTGTTGATTTACGGACTGGGCGGACTGATTTTGCCTTTTATCGGCATAAAATTGATTGACATGTTTCTTGCTTTGCTCAAAATAGTCTAAAGGAGTCCGATATGGTGCAACTCAAACGTTCCCTGCTTGTTTTCGTGTGGCTGTCTGTTCTTTGCGGCCTCGTGTATCCGCTGGCCGTAACAGTCATCGCTCAAAGCCTGTTTCCAACTTTATCCAACGCGGGCATCCTAAAAAAAGGAGATACCATCGTTGGATCACATCTGATCGGCCAATCTTTCACTCGCGCTGATTATTTTCACGGCCGTCCATCAGCCATTGATCCGCCGTATGACGCATCCAATTCCGGCGGCAGCAATCTTGCGCCTTCCAGCGCGAAACTCATCGGACAGGTCCAGGACCGCGCGGCTAAAGTGCGCCGGGAAAATGGCCTGGACGGCAACGCGCCTGTTCCGGCTGATCTCATCCTCAACTCGGCAAGCGGCCTCGATCCTCACATAACACCTGCATCAGCCTTGCTGCAGGCGCGCCGGGTAGCGGATCAACGAAGAATCCCCGAGCCGGATATTGAGGAATTGATCAAGCGCAACACGGAGCAACCATTGCTGAAAATATGGGGAAAGGAACGAGTCAATGTTCTTAGACTCAACCTCGCCCTGGATATGATGAAAACCGGACATCAATAAAAAGGCGCTGGCTTATGGAAGGACAGGATTTCCGTCCCGATCCGGATGCACTATTGAAGGAAGTCGAACGCGAAGACATCCGGAAAGGAAGGCTTAAGATTTTTCTCGGTTACGCACCGGGCGTGGGAAAGACCTACGCTATGCTCCAGGACGCTCATGTGTTCAAGAATCGTGGCATTGATGTCGTTGCCGGATTTGTCGAAACGCACGGACGCGCGGAAACGGATGCGCTTCTGGCAGGGATGGAGGTTATTCCGGCAAAGACTTCCGACTATCGCGGCATTGTGTTAAAAGAAATGGATATGGATGCCATTCTTGCCCGCAAACCGTCCGTCGTGCTGGTCGATGAACTTGCACATACCAACATTGAGGGCAGCCGCCATCCCAAACGTTATCAGGACATCGAAGAATTACTGGAAAATGGCATTGACGTTCATACAACGGTCAACATCCAGCACTTTGAAAGCATGAACGATTCTGTCGCCAGAATCACCGGCGTTCGAATGCAGGAAACACTGCCGGACACTTTCTTCGACCGGGCCGATGAAGTCCAGGTCATCGATGTGCCCTGGGAGGAACTGAACCAACGATTGAAAGAAGGTAAGGTCTATGTTCCGCGGCAAGCGCTTCATGCCATTGATAACTTTTTCCAGCGAGGCAATCTCTTTGCTCTGCGCGAACTCATGCTAACGCTTGTCGCCCGCAAGATGGACAGCGACCTCATCAATTATATGAGAGCCAAAGCAATTCCGGGACCCTGGCCGGCATCGGAAAAGATTGTCGTCTGTGTCGGCACCAGTCCCTATGCAAAACAATTGATCCGAAAAGCATATTCCATCGCCAAAGACACTCATGCGCTATGGTATGCGGTTTATGTTTTACCCACCGGATTTAAGGAACCCACCGGCAGCGATAAAGCTTATCTGACGGATGCGCTGAACCTGGCCGAGGAACTGGGAGCAAAAATCATCACGCTCTCCGGCAACGATATTGCTGATGAAATCCTCCACTTTGCCCGTGAAAACAACATCACACGCATCGTGATCGGCAAACCCCTGCGCTCCATGCTGGCCGAATTCGTAAAGGGATCGCCGGTAACCAAACTTCTTTATGCCCGCAGTGAATTTGAACTGCATATGATTTCGCCGACGACGGAGGCAAAGGAAAAGGCTGCTTCCCTCCCACCGCCCGGACAGAGGTCCTTTAATCCGTCACACTATCTGTGGACCGCATTGATGGTCATTGCAGCAACGGCGCTCAACGCACTTCTGGAACAAGTCATCGATCCTTTCTCTCTGGTTTTTCTATACCTGATCCCCATTATCACGGCCGCGCTGCTGTTTGGCATCTGGCCGTCTGTCTTTGCTTCTTTTCTCAGCCTGCTTATCTTCGACTTCTTCTTTACACAACCGAGGCTAAGTTTCTCGATGCATGATTCGCGCGAAATCATCCATATTCTGGTTTTCCTGTTCACGGCCATCATTGTCGGACAACTTGTTAAAGTCGTCAAAAGACAAAATCTTGCGTTGCAGTTACGTCTGGAACGCGTCACCATGATCGAAGAGATGAGTAAAGACTTCCTGACGCTTCCACCACTCGAACAACTGGTGGAAGGACTCGCTAATCTTTCTCAAGAGACCATGGGCACACTCGCATTCCTGCGCACAACCATTCTCAACGACATCAGCACGCTGACTGTCAAATACATTCAGCAAGTTGTTTGTGCGCCCTGTTTTGTCCTTTTCAAAGAAAAACGAGGAGAACTGATGGTATGGGCTAAAAGTGATCCGGCCGTGGAAATCAGCACCAACGATATGGCCGTTGCCAACTGGAGCGTCACCCATGGTGCCATTGCCGGCGCAGGCACGGACACTCTGCCCAGCATTTCATTTTTTTATTTTCCGATTAAAACACAGGAAGAAACCATCGGAGTCATCGGCATCCGGTATGATTATAAAAACCTTCTGCCGGAACAACGCAGGATTTTAGGAACCATTTCAAATCTGACATCACTTGCCGCAACCCGCTGGGTTAAAACATGAAAGGTCAATGGTTCTATTTCACCCTCGTCCAGTAATGACTTTCACAGATAAACATTATGCATGCAGTCACTTTCAGTCTCTCCGGCGACATCAGCGTCATGCTGCATTTGTATTCATTGCCTTCCTCAACGTCGTAAATTTTTCCCTCGACGTATCTTCCGGCTTCTCTTTTCAGGTTGGATAGAATCTGCATGCCCATCAGCGGCTTGTCCTGCCGGCCTTTCTTGCATTTTTTACATACCGTATTGGCGGGAAGCGTGGAGAGCTTTACAATTTTGCCATAATAAATCCCGTCTTTTTCAAATATTTCAACATGGAATCTCTCTTTTCCCTTGTCCTTTCCTTTCACTATGGGCATAGACCATATACCCGAAAGGGAAGGTTCCGCCGCCTTCGACAACCCGGAAAATACGAACAACATCACTGCAGCCATTACCCCTTCTTCGCGGAAATGATGTGTCTTAAGATAATCGGGATTATTGGCCATGGAAAGAAATGCTTTGCGGGATGGATATTGCACCAGCATGATCAGATCCCATCTTTCATTTCCATTGAGCATTTCATCGGGTTTCCCAAGATACAGGACTTTCCCTCCGACACCTTCAACAAATTTCCCCGCCTCCTTCGTGTATCGGGCGTAAGAAGCCTGCCCTTCAGCACCTTTGAACTTAATCAGGTTCAGCATGACAACCGGCGTTTCGCCGGGTTTTTTTGCCAGTCTGCTGAATTCATCAATATTCATTTGGATTCCTCTCATAGGACTAACCCCCTGGCGCTGTTTTCTTAAAAAAATGTTTATCATACCGCTTCAATTCAAAAAGTTTTTTATTTTGCGTGGAGACAATATGATAGAAACGATCCTGAGGAATGTAAATGTAAGGGACATCCACTTCCCGCCGGTAAAGAAAATGGGAAAGAATCAAACGGTTGACGGCCTGATGGCCGACAATCATAATGTTGTGCGCGCGGCGGTTCAGAAAAAAAGACTTTTTGATTCCCTCTTCAATTCTCGGCTTCATCATCGCGTAACTTTCGCCCTCGGGATAAACATAGGCATATTTATTCGTTTC
>JAGFXG010000333.1 GCA_017860985.1 Deltaproteobacteria bacterium | reverse complement strand
GTCGGGCATCGAATTACGGGTGAATGGGCACAAGATCGCCTGGAGTCTTAACGAGTATCTGGAGACGCTAGTTGAGAGTCTGACGGAAACCCTCCAGAAAGAGGCGCATGCGACGTAAGAACAGGCTATTAGGCTGTAGACTAATAGCCAAAACATCCTAAAGGATAACAGCCTGCAGCCTAATAAGCTATCAGCCTGACAGAGGAGGCAAAGAATGAATTCAGAGGTTAACAAATTAGAAAATCAGGAATTAAAGACCTTTCTGGACGACACATTTGACACAATGGAAAAGGTCCTGGACGGGCAGAATCCTGAACTGCGGCAATATGAGGTCGGCCAGGTGGAGTTTGTGGGCCGCGATATTGCACGGGTCAGCGGTTTGCCGCATATCCGGGCGGAGGAACTGGTCCGATTTGCCGGAAATTATATGGGACTTGTTTTCAATATAGATCCTAAGGAAATCGGCGTTGTTCTTCTGGACCCCAGTGAAAATCTGCAGGTGGGGTCGGAAGTGCAGCGCACCAAGCGCGTCCTGGATGTGCCGGTGGGAGACGGACTTTTGGGACGGGTAGTCGATCCTCTCGGACGCCCGCTGGACGGTCTGGGAGAAGTCAATACGGTCATGCGTCTGCCGGTGGAAAGACCAGCGCCGGCGGTTATGGACCGCGCGCCGGTTGTTGTTCCCCTGCAGACAGGCATCAAGGTGATCGATGCGCTCATTCCCGTCGGGCGCGGTCAGCGCGAATTAATCCTGGGCGACAGAATGACCGGTAAAACGGCCATTGCCGTAGATACAATTATCAACCAGAAGGAAACTGGTATTATTTCCATTTATTGCGCCACCGGCAAGAAAAGCGCTGATGTGGCCAAGGTGATTGCCGATTTGCGGGATCACGGCGTGATGGGATCATGCATTGTGGTAGTGGCCACCGGTGAAGATACGCCGGGTTTGCAGTTTATCGCGCCTTACGCGGCCACAAGCATGGGGGAATATTTTGTGGAGCAGGGCAGGGACGTTTTGATTGTCTACGACGATCTGACATCACACGCACGGGCCTACCGTGAAGTGTCGCTGCTTTTGCGGCGGCCGCCGGGACGCGAAGCTTTCCCCGGAGACATCTTTTACATTCACTCGATATGTCATCTTACATTCCGACCAATCTGATTTCCATCACCGATGGGCAGATTTATCTCTCGCCGGTTTTGTTCAGCAAGGGCATTCTGCCGGCGGTGGATGTTGGTAAATCCGTATCCCGCGTGGGCGGTAAAACGCAGCTGCCCGCTTATCGTTCCGTGGCGGGTGACCTCCGGCTTTCCTACTCGCAGTTTGAAGAACTGGAATCCTTCTCCCGTTTTGGCACCAGGCTGGATGAAAGTACGCGGCGGACGCTGGAACGAGGCTGGCGTGTGCGTGAGATACTTAAGCAGGGGCAGTACAAGCCGCTCAAAGCTTCCGAACAGATTGCCTCTCTGCTTTCTGTAACCGGCGGTGCCCTGGATCTTGTTCCGACGGAGCAGGTCCGCGAGGTGGAGGCGCACCTACTTGCTGCCGTCAATGAACAATTACCGGAATTGTGCACCCGGATTGAAGCAGGGAAAAAACTGGAAATGGCGGATCGTGACAGCATCATGAATAAAATTAAACCGGTTATTACTCCTTTTGAACAGGTTGAGGAAGTCAATGCAAACAACTGAGTCCCTGAAAAGAAGAATGAAAAGCGCGGGTGACCTTCTGTCGGTCGTTAAAACGATGAAGGCGCTGGCGGCTGTCAGCATTCGGCAATATCAGAAGGCTGTCGAATCGCTCACGGACTATAACCATGCTGTCGAGATGGGATTGCAGATTGTACTCAAGGAGCGGATGGGCGCGATGCTCCAGAGAAAGACATCCACTCTCAAACGTATGGGGGTGATTGTTTTCGGTTCCGATCAGGGTCTGTGCGGACAGCTCAATGAACAGATTTCCGTTTTTACGCTGGATTATGCCAAAACCGCCGGCGTGAAAAAAGAAAATCGGAAAGTGCTGTCCATCGGCGCCCGTGTCGCCGACTATGTGGAAGATGCCGGGCAACCTGTTGACGAGTTATTACCCACTCCCGGTTCCACGGCGGGTATTACGCCACTGGTTCAGGAGATTATCATGATTATTGATGAATGGCATTTCCGTCACAACATCGATCATTTTTTCCTGTTTTATAATAAGTATGTCAGCGGGGCAGTTTACCATCCTCATATGGTTCAGCTGCTGCCTGTCAACCGAGACTGGCTTAGGGAAATCGCCAAAAAGAAATGGGATTCCAAGTCCCTGCCCATTTTCCGGATGGATGGCGATCAAATATTTTCTTCCCTGATTCGGGAGTATCTCTTTGTGTCGCTATACCGGGCGTTTGCCGAATCACTGGCCAGTGAAAATGCAAGCCGGCTGGCTTCTATGCAAAACGCCGAGAAAAACATTGAAGAGCAGCTGCAGGATCTGCACGTGCAGTTTCACCGTACGCGTCAGATGACGATTACCGAAGAACTTCTCGATATCGTTGCCGGTTTCGAGGCGATGCAGGAAGAGGCATCATAAAGGATTATTTAGAAAGGAGGACTGGCTTATGTCAACGGGTTCGGACAAAAGAATTTGTGTTATCTGTGCATGGCGCGAGAACTGCACGAAGCGGTATCGGGTGAAGACAAATGCCTTGTTTGATGTTAATTGTCCCGACTATACAAGGGATATCAAACTGAAAGACAAAGACGTCGATAAGCTGGTCGAAGATCAGGTTATTCGCTGGCAGAAAGAGAAAAAAGAAAAACCCGGACATGTCATTACACTGTCCAGTGAGGCCGGCGCGGGCGGCGGCTGGATAGCCCGGGTCCTGGCCACTGAACTGCAGATGAACATTGTTGGCAGCGAACTGATTCACCAGGTTGCCGAGAGCGCACACATGAGTGAAAAGGTTATCAAATCCCTGGATGAGAAAAGCATATCGTTTTTCGACAGCCTGATCAGTTCGTTTTTTGAATCACGTCACATCTGGCCCAATGAATATCTGCGTCACCTGTCCATGGTGATGCATACGAGCGCGGAGCACGGCAATGTCATCATCATCGGGCGGGGTGGCAGTTTCATTCTGAAAGGCAAGGCGTTTCGTGTACGCATTGTTGCTCCCATGGAAACGCGCATGGAAAAAGTGATGCGTGACAGAAAATTGTCTCAACAGGAAGCGCAGGAGTACGTCAA
>JAGFXG010000077.1 GCA_017860985.1 Deltaproteobacteria bacterium | reverse complement strand
ACCCTGATTGCCCTTGCAGCGAAAAACGCCATTCTTATTATCGAGTTTGCGGTTTTGAAGCGCAAGGAGGGGTTGTCCGTATATGATGCAGCCGTATCAGCAGCCAAAATACGACTCAGGCCCATTGTCATGACCTCTCTGGCCTTTATTCTCGGTTGTGTCCCGCTGGCCGTTGCCAGCGGCGCTTCCGCGAACAGCCGCCATTCCATTGGCACGGGCGTCATTGGCGGCATGCTGGGTGCGACTCTTATCGCCATATTTTTCATTCCGCTGTTCTTTGTCCTTTTGGAGAGAAAGGGCAAGCAGCTAGAGAAACCTGATTTCAGCAAAACAGAGGATGATGAAGCGATGAATGTGTTAAAGGCAGAAAAACCGGTGAAGGAGGGAGACTGATATGACCAGGAAAGTCTTCATCGTTTTTATTGCCTTTCTTTTTACTGGCTGTGCTGTCGGTAAAGATTATCAGCGCCCGGGCCTTGATATTCCATCACGGTGGCGCTTTGGGGACAAAGAGGCGCAGGCTCTGGTCAATGTCCATTGGTGGGAGCAGTTTAAAGACCCCGTCCTGAACCAATTGATTGAAACCGCCCTGAATGAAAATAAGGATGTTTTGATAGCTGCAGCCCGGATCGAGGAATATGGCGGCCGATATGTGGCTGCACGGGGTGATCTCTTCCCGAAATCAGGGGTGGAAGCGTCGGGAACCCGCCAGCGTGTTACAGAAGCGGGGGTGACACCCTGGTCAGACGGCGTACCCAATCCCTATCCAACATACCAGGCTTATTTCAACGCCAGCTGGGAAATCGATCTATGGGGAAAGCTGCGGCGGGCCACGGAAGCGGCCCGTGCAGATCTTCTTTCGATGGAGTATGCCCATCGTGCTGTACTGTTGTCTCTTACGGCAGCTGTTGCCGGTGCTTACGTTGATCTGCGGGATTACGACCGCCAGCTTGCGATTGCCCGGGAAACGCTCAAAACCCGTGAGCGCTCCCTGGAAATTTTCAAATTGCGGTTTGATGCAGGTGTCATTTCGGAACTGGAGCTCAGCCAGGTTCGTTCCGAGTATGAGAGTGCGAGGGCCATGATTCCCCAGATCGAGAAGAGCATTGTTCAGCAGGAGCATGCCATTAATCTTCTTCTGGGGCGCAATCCAGGTCCGGTTGACCGGGGTGTCGGCATCGATCAATTGAAATTTCCCATGATTCCCGCGGGATTGCCGTCCGGTCTTCTGGAGCGGCGTCCCGACATCCTGCAGGCGGAGCAGAGCCTGATTGCGGCCAACGCCCGTATCGGTGTTGCGAAAGCCGCTTACTTTCCATCCATTTCGCTCACGGGGATGCTGGGCAACGCCAGTGTCGATCTCACCAGGTTGTTCACGGGGCCGTCTTTGATCTGGAACGCCGGTGCCACCCTCACTCTTCCTGTTTTTACCGCGGGACGCACATGGGGGCAGGTGAAGGCCTCCACAGCACTGCAGAAGCAGGCCCTTTTGAACTACCAGAAGACGATCCAGACAGCCTTTCGGGAAGTTGAGGATTCTCTTGCAGATCAGAGCCTGACAAGAGACAAACTTGATGCCCAGTTCAAGCAGATGACCGCCCTGCGCAACTACCGGGACCTGGCCGTCCTTCGTTATGAAAATGGCTACAGCAGTTATCTTGAGGTTCTTGATGCACAACGGAATCTCTTCAGTATAGAATTGGACTATATCCAGACCCGTGGAAGCCTGTTTCACGCCCTTATCAATCTTTACAAGGCCATGGGGGGAGGATGGACCGCTGAAGAAAACCCTGTGCCGGAACCTGAAAATGTAAAAGAAAAATAGTACCTAAATGCGTTGGTGGATCACATCAATGACTGGTGAGCTTTACGGCCGTAAACACGTTCAAAGGCTTTGCAGAACGGGCAAAGGTCTCCCTCAATCTTTTGGACAAACCAGAATGCGGCACCCTGCTGTTTTTTACGGGCATGTTTGCATACCGGGCAGCTGACACAGACCTTGGCCATTTTGCGGTCCCTGTCTGTAATTTTATTCTTTCCAGATTTTCCAGTCGTATTCTTTTTTGACATTATTTAATTCCTCATGAGCGTTTTTTACTGACAGGATAATCGTATTGTTGATTCATTCATGTTTCAGAACGATCCCCCCCACGATATTGGATACACTTTCACAGACATCAATTGCTTGTTCCAGCCGCTCAAAGATTTCTTTCCATTTGAGCAGTTCGATGGCGTCTTGTTCTTTGATGAAAAGGTCGGTGATAATGGTTCTTAAAAGGACGTCGCCAGCATTTTCCAGAGTATGGATTTCCACACAGCCGTCCAGAATCATCTGGCTGTTTTTCATATTGCGCAAACCGTGAACGACTTCCTTAATTTTTTTTATCGCCTCAGCCAGAATTTCCGCCTGCTTGATAATTTCATCATCCGGGCTTTTTACTTTATACATGTGCAGGCGGATTCCGACCCCTTCAATGTGGTCCAGGATGTCATCCATTTTATTGACCAGTGCGTATATGTCTTCACGATCAAGGGGGGTCAGGAAGGTTTTGTGCATTCTTTCGTATGTTTTGTGGGCAATGCCGTCTGCTTCATGCTCGATTTCTTTGAGCCGCGAAACCCGGGCGGCGGAATAATTGTGATTTCGGGTCATTTCAAGGAAGAATTGACCGCCTTCGTCAATCTTGCTTGCAAGTTGTTCAAAATAATCGAAGAAACTATCTTCTTTAGGAAAAAGGCGCACGATAAATCTCTCCTTTTACATTCCCCCAACGTTGGCATTCACGTTTAGGAGGTCTTTTACCACATGTTCAGATTGCCGTCAGCAATTTTTCATCATTTCCGGGATCTATGTTTTGCAGGCATATGTAGAAATATTCTAAGCAGAAGCCTGTTGTAATGACTCTGCCAGTTGCTGCAACTCTCCTCGATTGAGATTCAAAGAAACCTTGCCCCCGCCGGGATGTGCAAATGTCAGAATTGCACCGTTTTCCGTCGGGTCAACATGCCATCTGGTTTCCGGGGGGAATTTTACCTTCGTGGAAAGCCAGTCAGCGGCCTCGAACTCGGCGATCTGAATCAGGACGCCAAAAGCGTGGCGGGGGTGTATAAAAATTTCCTTCCAGACACCTCCCGGGTACTCATTGTAGCCAAAGAAGGGTACTCCGTGCTTTTCTAAATGTGCCATGGCTTTGGCCAGATCCGGTGTCTGCAGGGTGATATGGTGGACTCCCCCTTCTCTGTCTTTCAGGAACCCGTCCAGAAAACTTCCCTCCTCTGTGGGTGATATAATCTCAAACCGTGACAGATCGCCAAGAGAAAAGAGCTGCCAGAAAAACCGGGTTGCAGGATCACTTGCCCCCGCGCCGTCAATGGCTCCGAGAATGTCACGAAAAAAATGTTCGGCCTTTTCCTGATCTCTTACGGCTATGGATACATGGTCGATACGTGAAATCATCCTGCCCTCCTGATGGTGTTGATTGTCTGTTATCCTGTTTTTAGATATAACACGTCACCTGGTACACAACAAGAGTCTGCACCTTTTTATTGTGTTTAGTCGAACAGCTTTCGGAAGAATCCCCCTACGTCAAGCACTTTTTCACGGACGGCATCCATCACAGGGTTTACCGAGTGGTTGGGACAGGTTTCCCTTGGCGCCGTTCCTGTCAGGTAGGATTCCCGGAATGTTTGAGGGCATGCTTCCGTGGCTAGGAAGCCGGATTCCGGATCGATCAATGCCGTTTCGATTCCTTTCGGAGGGATGAAAGCAGGTGGTACCGAATGCGCATAGAGGGCCCGAAGAAACATTGCACTGATACGGAGCGCGCCGGTAGCACCGGTGAGGCCGGTGTCGGCCCCTGAATCATACCCCACCCATACCGCCAGTACGATGTCGGGAGTAAAGCAGACAAACCAGGAGTCACGGTTTTTGTTGGTTGTTCCTGTCTTTCCCGATACGGGGAAGCCGACCTTCAGTGACTTTGCTTCCCTTGCCGTGCCCCGCGCAACGACGCCTTCGAGGGCATGAGCAGCAAGATAAGACACGCGCGGATCAAACACCTGTTTGCGTTTGACTGATCTTTCTATGATAGCACTGCCGTCTGGCGCAATGACCGTATAAAAGGGCAACGGGTCAAAACGGATACCGCCCGAGGCAATGGTGGCGTATGCATAGGCAAGTTCAACAGGTGTGACCTCGAGGCTTCCCAGTGCCATGGAAGGAACGGGAAGAAGGCGGCTGCTGATGCCCGCCATGCGCGCGGTGTTGAGCACTTCCTGAAGGCCGACATCATTGGCCATTCGCACGGTGGCCGTGTTTACGGAATCTTCGATGGTTTTCCTGATTGTGATCATTCCATAGTCTTTGTTTTCGTAATTTGATGGTGTCCATGTCCCTTCAGGTGTGTCAAGGGATATCGGACCGCCGGATACCAGCGTGGAAAGCGTCCTGCCTCCGGTTCCTTTGAGCGGTTGCGAAAGAGCCGCGAGCAGAACAAAGGGTTTAAATGCACTTCCCGGCTGACGTTTCGCGTCCACCGCCCTGTTGAAACGGTCGTAGCTTCGTCCGCCAACCATTGCCGTCAGCGCGCCTGTCTTCGGGTCTACGGCAACCAATGCTGCCTGCAGCGGTTCCCCGGCGGGAAGGGCCTTTCGTTGGATAGCCTCAAGCCCCCGCGTTACGGCATCTTCTGCGGCAGCCTGCATAATGGGATCCATGGTGGTATAGTAGCGATATCCCCTGTGATAGAATCCTTCCATTTCCATTTCTTCGTTTGTGACACGCCGGATGTAATCAATGAAATGCGATGACATGTGCACAGGAGTGCCGCCGGATTTGAGTTTCAACGGTGCATTGGATGCCCGCAGAAACTCCTCATCGGAAATCATGGCAAGTTTCTGCATCCGGCCCAGGATGTTATTTCGGCGCGTTTTGGCGTTTTTGGAATTCGTAAAGAGATAGTATCGGTTTGGGGCGTGGATAATCCCGGCCAGCAGGGCCGCTTCTTCAAGAGACAAATCCCGGGCGCGCTTCTGGAAATAAAAGCCTGATGCGTCTTCAACGCCGTAGATGCTCTCGCCGTCTGCCTGTCCCAGATAAATTTTGTTCAGATACATTTCCAGGAGCTGCTTTTTCGAGTAGCGCAGTTCCAAAGCCAGCGCTAGCTCGGCTTCATGCAGTTTGCGCGAGATAGTTTTTCGCGGAGAAAGAAAAAAGTTTTTTGCCAGTTGTTGCGTGATGGTGGAACCTCCCTCGACATACCGCTGTGCCTTGACGTCGGCAATGAACGCCCTGCCGATGGCGAAAATATCGATTCCAAAGTGGGAATAGAAGTGTGAATCTTCAGAAGCGATGACCGCATTCTGCAGGTGAGGGGATATGGCGGAAAGGGTGACCTGATGCCTGGAATCAAGTTTTGGACTGATGATACGGCTGATCTCTTCGGGTTCGAGCTGAATGGACTTCAGTCTTTCGCCTTTTATGGATGTAATCGATATTACCCGGCTGCCTCGCACAACGATATCCAACGGCCCCTGGACTTTCCTGTTATTTTGGATTCCTGTGCCACGCATGAAAATCCTGATAAGCGCTTTCTCCCTGGAAAATGTTCCTGCGGCTGATGGCTGACCCTTGACTTCGCGGTACGAGAGCCGTTTCAGCCGGTCGGCAAAACGGATGTTTTCCAGATCATCGCCTTCACGGATTTCCATTGAGCGTCCATAGAAGATCGTGGGCGAATCGCCTGCGCTTTCAGCAAGTCCTTTGCCTACTTCGACGTAGAGATAGCCGATGCGAAAACATGCGACGGTTAACAGGACGAATGCCAGAAACAAGACTGTAAATAATAAAGGGTGGCGACGAATCAATAGAGCCTCCCCGTTTTTTTCAGGCATAAAAGGAACACGGTCGTTAAAGGGAGTCCTGTATGCCTTTTGCAAAATAGGTTAAAGTGGCTTAAATCTTTTTTTAACATGCACTGAAGTTAAGCACAGGGGTTTCGATACGGCAAGGGAATTTTATGCTTCGGGAATATAGACATTTGATTAAAAAAATAACATGGATCCGCCGCGAATTTTGCAGCTGTTTTATGAATGGCAATTGCCAAATTGTGGTGGTTATTTAACGTTAATTGAGATAAAAGTTCTTCGTTAGAACCTGTTGTGGTTG
>JAGFXG010000076.1 GCA_017860985.1 Deltaproteobacteria bacterium | reverse complement strand
ATTTCCGACATACGTCTTTTGTTTGAAAACGACATTCGATTCCTCAAACAGTTTTAGGAGAGCTCTGTCTCATGCTCGTCAGTCTTAAGTGGCTTAAAGATTATATTGATTTCGACTTAACAGCGCAGGAGCTTGCGGACCGTTTAACCATGTCCGGCCTGGAAGTCGATGAAATCAAAACGATCACCCCGAAATTTTCCGGCGTTGTGGTCGCTGAAATTTTGTCTGTCTCGCCTCATCCGAAGGCGGATAAGCTTTCCCTGTGCAGTGTCACGGACGGAACCGAAACCTATCCGGTGGTCTGCGGTGCGAAAAATATCAAAGCCGGCGATCTGGTGCCGCTGGCCAGAGTCGGGGCCGTCATCCCCGGCGGATACACAATCAAATCAACCGTTCTGCGCGGCGAGCAATCTGACGGCATGCTCTGCTCGGAAGCGGAGCTGGAAATCGGCGTTGATGCATCGGGCATCATGCAATTGCCTGCCGGCATGAAACCGGGAATACCGCTGGAGGCTGCCCTGGATCTGGGTGACACGGTTCTGGATGTCAGCATAACGCCCAACCGCTCCGACTGCCTGAGCATGATTGGAATGGCCCGTGAAGTTGCCGCCCTTACCGGCGGAACAATAAAAATGCCTTCCATCGAAATCGAAGAATCAAACGAAGACATCGGTTCGCTTTCTTCGGTAACGATCGTGGATGCGGATCTGTGCCCGCGATACTCAGCCAGAATGATCAAAAATGTTAAGATAGGGGATTCGCCCGTCTGGATGAAGGTAAGGCTTGAAGCTGCCGGAATGCGCGCGATCAATAATGTTGTAGATGTGACCAACTTCGTCATGCTGGAAATGGGTCAACCGCTGCATGCCTTTGATTTCCGTTTCCTGGAAGAGGGGCGGATCGTTGTGCGTAAATCGAAAGACGGTGAAGAATTTGTTTCTCTCGATGAGAAAAGCCATATCCTGCCTGCCGGCACCGTGCTGATCTGCGACGGCAAAAAACCGGTCGCCATTGGCGGGATCATGGGCGGCCTCAACTCGGAAGTCAAGGAGGATACACAGGTCATCTTCCTGGAGAGCGCCTATTTCAATCCGTCATCAATCCGCCGTTCAGCGCGCCGTCTGGCAATGCCGACCGATGCGGCGTTTCGTTTTGAAAGGGGCATTGATCCGGAAGGCGTGATCCGGGCGCTCAACCGGGCGGCGCAATTGATTTCCCTCTACTCCGGAGGTGCCGTCTGCAAAAATTACATTGATGCATACCCGCAGAAAATACAGGCAGTTCAGAATATTCCCCTGCGTCAGGAAAGGATCCGTGAAATCGTCGGCATGGCCATCGACTCTGAAGACGTTATGCGAATCCTGAAGAGCCTCGATATGACAGTGCTTGATGAAGGCGGCGGGAAATACCTTGTGACGCCCCCGACATTTCGGGTGGACATCGAACGGGAAATTGACCTCATTGAAGAAGTTGTCCGTATGTATGGTTACGACCGTGTGCCCGTGACCGTCCCGGCCGTGTCGGTAAATGAGATGGACGTTATTCCCCGCATTGCCCTCGAGGAAAGAATCCGTCAACTGCTCACGGGTGGCGGCTATTCGGAAATCATCAATTACAGTTTCACCACGCCCGCTTCTGCAGATGGACTTCTTCTGCCGCCGGACGATGAACGTCGACGTTTTGTGGTCATAAAAAATCCGCTGACTGAAGATCAATCTGTCATGCGCACAACCATGTCCTATGGATTGCTGGAAACCCTGAAGAAGAATATGAACAATGCTTCTTTCAACCTCAAAATCTTTGAAATCGGGCGAATTTTTCTGAAGCGCGGCGATGGGGATCTTCCGGAAGAACAAAACATTCTGGCCGGGCTTTTGTCGGGAAAGACATCGGAAGACCTCTGGGGATTGAAAGTCAATGTCGATTTTTACGATCTCAAGGGGTGCCTGGAAAATGTCTTTTATGATCTGAAGCTGGAACAGCGCCGGTATTGTGCTGAAATGTCAGAGCCTTTTTTACATCCCGGACAATCCTGCAATCTGTACGTCAATGACACAAAAATTGGTTTTATGGGGCAGGTCCATCCGGATGCACTCGAGAAAATGGACATCCGAAGTAACGCGTATCTATTTGAAATTAATCTTGATGTCTTTGAAAAACAGCTTGACCCGCGCATTCGTTACAGGGAAATTTCCAAATTTCCGGCGGTGACCCGCGACGTTGCATTTGTGGTTCCCGTGTCTATGGAAGCGGACAAAATGCTGGAAATTGTTTTAACTCAAAGAGAAGATTTACTTGAAAATGTGGGGATTTTTGATATATACGCTGGCAAAGGCCTTGATGAGGGGACAAAAAGCCTTGGGTTAAGATTTTCCTATCGCGCCCCCGACAGAACCCTGACAGATGCGGAAATCAATTCTATTCATGAAAGAATTGTGGACAGCACTGTCCGGTTAACGGGTGCAAAGATAAGAGCCTAACAGTTTTAGAGATTAGCATAATTTCCCTCATGTCATTTCGGGCAGCAGAGCCACGAGAAATCTTTCTGATATTTATTCATGCGTTATAAGATTTCTCTCTTTGGCCGAAATGACTGAATAATAATTATGCAAACGTTTCAATATACATGACGTTAAAAACGGAGGAGAAGAAATGACGAAAATTGATATTATTCAGAATGTTTACGAAAAACTCGGTTTTTCCAAGAAGGAATCAGCGGACATCGTTGAATCCGTGTTTGACATCATTAAAGACAGCCTTGCTCAGGGTGAAAGAGTAAAGATTTCCGGCTTCGGCAATTTCATGGTCAAAGAGAAACGCGCCCGCCGCGGCCGTAATCCTCAGACAGGAGATGAAATCTCCATCACCGCGCGCAGGGTTTTGACTTTCAAATCCTCCCAGGTATTGCGCAAGTCTCTGAACAGTTGATAATTTGTTTTAACTGCACGAATAGCACTGAAAAACTGAATAGCTTGTCCGTATCTACAGGACAGGTGTTTTTTCAGTCTCGCGGATATATTTCTCCGTAAGGATTCAGGAATTGTATGGACAGCATAATTCCCGAAAAATCTTATTTCCGGATTGGAGAAGTGAGTAAAATCCTCAACGTTGAGCCTTACGTCATTCGTTACTGGGAATCGGAATTTAAAACGGTGAAACCGGTAAGGACAAAGACATCTCAGCGGCTGTACCGCAAAAAAGACGTGCAGGAATTATTGACGATCCGCAATCTGCTCTATCAGCAGCGGTTTACCATTAACGGTGCAAAAAAACAGTTGATGAAAATGCGTGACCAGGACGAATCGGCGGCCACGGTCAATGAAAAATTGATTTACATAAAAAAAGAGTTGGAGCAGATCCGAAAGATCATGAGCTGAAAAAGCCGGCAACGATCTCATTGCCGGCTTTTTTTATTCTGTGTGTGAATCGTCTGTTACTTCTTGCTTGCTCTTTTGGAAGCTTTGAGCGGATTGATTTTCTGGGTTTCCTTGATCTCCAGCTTTATGTGTGATGCGCTCGGGCAGTTGCCGGTTATCCACTTGCTTTTCGGATCCGGGTAAACCTTGCAGAATTTGCCTGATTCGTACTCGAAAATTTTATTGCAGTCGCCGCATTTTTCGATTATCGCAACACAGCTGCCGCCTATGAAACCGCAGCCTTTTTTGCTCATAAAAGCGCAATCCGATCCCTTTTTAACTGTTTCACAAAACATTTTGTAAGACCCCCCTTAAGTAGTGTCAATGGTGTAATTGTATCAGACGATGCGGAAAAAGGCAGTAGATCAGAATGTATCCACAGACGTCAATGAATCAAAACCGGCGTGTCCTTAACAGCAAAAAAAACGCCTGTCAAGAAAAATTACTGTTTGTCCGAAAAGTTACAATTCTGAAAACGGAGTATTTCATCCAATAAGCTTACGATCTCTTATTGTATAAGGCACTTTATTGTGCCATTTTCTCACGACGTTTCATGCCCATGGTGAACGGGCTGTTGAAGTAAAACACTGTTTCACTTTTCATAGATCGGTGCCACACGTTTTTCATACGGGATGGTCAAACAAAAATGCCAAAATACCTGTCATTTTGCTGTGATTGAATTGACTTCACCTGTCATTTGTGTTAGTTCCTTGCATCGTATAAAAGAGGAAATATAATAAGGATATGTGCGTTCGGAGCTGTGCGGAATGAAAAAAGGATCTTTAATAAAAATCTTCCTGAGATCTTTTTTCATTCATACCGCCCTCAACTTTCGAAGAATGCAGAATCTTGGTTTTGTCTATGCAATTATACCGCTTTTACGTGAACGGCAGTTATCCCGGAAGGATGAGGAAGATTTGCTGGCCCGGCACCTGCAGATGTTTAACACGCACCCCTATCTGTCCGCGCCGCTGATCGGATCGATTGTACGCATGGAAGAACAGAGGCCGGAGGGGGATGACGCCTCTGCCATTCTAATGGTCAAGCAAAGCCTGATGGGCCCCTACGCGGCGATTGGAGATACTTTTTTCTGGGGTGCGCTCAGACCCTGCGCGGGGATCATCGGGGTAGGGCTGGCCTGGCTGGGTTCAATTCTGGCCCCGGTGGCTTTCCTTCTGGTATACACACCAGCCCATATCTGGGTGAGAGCCAGGGGATTTACGGAAGGCTACGCCAGGGGCAAACAGGGCATCGAGTTTATCCGCGGCGTCGATCTGCCCCGTATCGCCTACCGTGTGCGGTGGCTGTCCCTGGTCATTCTGGCAGTCTTTGGGGCCTGGTATTTGCAGGATGGTGATTCAAACTTTGCCCGGATACCCTGGTTTGCCGTGACGGCGGTGTCGCTCGGAACGATCCTGCTTTGCTGGATGCTGGTTAAAAAAGGAATATCGCAGATCTATATTCTGTATGGAGCGGTGATATTATTTCTGATCTTTTCGTCGAAAGAATTATTGCTGTGCTGGAAATGAAAACATTTAAATTAAAAAACAAGCTGGGATTGCATGCGCGTGCGGCCGCTTCGTTTGTACGCATCGCACAGAAGTACAGAGCGGAAATATTGATTGAACGCAACGGTCAAACCGTCAACGGGAAGAGCATCCTGGGAATATTGACGCTTGCCTGTCCGATGGGCGGTATGATAACAGTGACCGCCAGGGGCGCTGACGCGGCCGTGGCGCTCGATGAGCTCGAAGCGTTGATTGAAAATAAATTTGGGGAAGAATAAACAACGACATGACGGCTGAACAGGGCAAGAAAACATTTATTCTCAAGGGAATTGGCGTTTCTCCGGGGGTGGTGATTGGAAAAGTATACCGCTTCGATCCGCTGGACGCCCAGGTATCCTTTTATAAACTCAACGATGACAGTCTGATTCCTCATGAAGTCGAACGCTTCAGAAATGCTCTTAAAGAATCGACGAGGCAGCTCGTGGAGCTTCAGGAAAACCTGAAAAAAACAAAAGTCACCGAACCACTTTATATTATTGATGTCCACGTTTTGCTCCTGTCGGATAAGAGATTCATCAACCGCACCATCAAATACATCCGCCGTCTGGGCGTCAACGCTGAATGGGCGCTGCGCATGACCCTGGATCATTATAAACAGATATTTGAAGGCGTCGAAGATGTATACATCAGCGGCCGCATCAGCGATGTTCAGTACGTTGTCCAGCGGATTTTACGAAATCTGTCCGGTGAAAAGCACGAAACGGTTTGGGATGTCGGCTACGACGGCGTTGTTATTGTCTCACATGATCTCTCACCTGCCGATACGGCTCAAATGAAACTGGACAAAATCGTCGGTTTTGCAACGGACAGCGGCGGCCGCACATCGCATACCGCCATTGTGGCCCGTTCCATGGAGCTGCCGGCCGTCGTCGGACTGGATAATGTCACCCGCTTTGTCCGGACGGGTGATGATATTATCGTGGACGGTACATCCGGTCTGGTCGTGGTCAATCCCTATCCGGACATGCTCAAGCGGTACGAGGAAAAAAAGCGTCATTACGACGACGCGAAAGACGATTATCTGAAATATGCCAAGCTTCCTGCTAAGACAAAGGACCATTACCAGGTAGGGATTGGATCCAACATCGAATTCATTGAAGAGATTCCTTCCGCAATTACTCACGGCGCGGAACACATCGGGCTTTACCGGACGGAATTTCTCTATATTTATCGGGATGACCTGCCTTCGGAAGAAGACCATTTCAACAATTATCGGCAGGTGGTGACCGA
>JAGFXG010000075.1 GCA_017860985.1 Deltaproteobacteria bacterium | reverse complement strand
AAATATTTTGAACAGGCGCAAAACGTATATCATGCCGGGTTTGAAACGATCGGATTGCGCAATATTGCGCGCGCTTATGAGGAATTAAAAAACAGAGATAAAGCACTGGAATATTACAAAAAAGCACTGGAAAAAACAACCGAACCAGCGGCTTCCATTCTCATCAAGCGCAAAATATCCACTCTCGGCTGATTTTTGTGAGATGATTAATGCACCTCATACATACGGAGGCAATAGCATTTGAAAAAAGTATTCATGTCAGGTAACGAAGCCATCGCTCGCGGTGTCTATGAAGCAGGTGTGAGATTTGCCGCAGCCTATCCGGGAACTCCCAGCACGGAGATCATGGAAGAGTTTGCAAAATATGATGGTGTTTATGCCGAATGGGCTCCCAATGAAAAAGTTGCCGTGGAAGTGGCGATCGGAGCAGCCCTTGGAGGTGCGAAGGCACTGGCCGTGATGAAGCATGTCGGTGTCAATGTTGCCGCCGAGCGAAAATTCCCATGCTCGAGCCTGCCGATCCGCAGGAAGCTAAAGATTTTATCAAACTTGCCTTTGAAATCAGTGAAAAATTCGACACTCCGGTCTTTTTCAGAACAACAACCAGAGTTGCTCATTCCAAATCCGTTGTCTACCTCAATGAGCCACAGATACCGGAAGACAGGACAAGACTTGTGCATCATGCGGAAAAATACGTCATGGTGCCTATCAATGCCCGCATCAGACGGGTTGAAGTCGAAAAGCGCCAGGAGGCCCTGAAAAAATTTGTCGAAAATTTCCCCGAAAATAAAATGGAAATCAATAATCCGGAAGTAGGGATCATCACGGCCGGTATGCCTTATAACTATTCCAAAGAGGTCTTCCCGGATTTCTCCTATCTGAAACTGGGCATGGTCTATCCGCTTCCGGCAAAATTAATCCATGAATTCGCAGCCAGAGTGAAAAAAATTTATGTGATCGAAGAGCTTGATCCTTACCTTGAAGAGCAAATCAAAGCCATGGGAATCGAGGTGACCGGCAAGGATATTTTCCCCTACACCAATGAATTTGATCCCGGTATCGTAAAAAATGCCATAAATTCAGATATATCTGGAACGGTTTCTCCTTATCAGGAAAATCTGGCTCATCGTCCGCCGAACCTTTGTCCCGGTTGTCCTCATCGTGGATTGTTTTACGCGCTAAAAAAATCAAAAGCTTATGTCCATGGCGACATCGGCTGCTATACGCTTTCTTATTTAAAGCCTCTGGAAGGCCTGCATTCATGCATCTGCATGGGCGCCAGCATTGGGATGGCCCATGGCATGAGCAAGGCCCTGAAGGAGAAAGGAAAGGGCAAGGTTGTCGGAGTGATCGGCGATTCCACCTTCCTGCATTCCGGGATTACATCGCTTTTAAATATGGCTTATAATAACAGCGACGCATTGATCATTATACTCGATAACAGCACAACAGCGATGACAGGGATGCAGGAGCATCCGGGCACCGGTTACACGTTGATGGGGAAAGAAGCAAAAAAAGTTAATCTAAATGTTTTAGTTTCTGCCCTAGGTATTGAAAATATAAGAGTTATTAATCCATATAACATTAAAGAAGCTCAAATCGCGATCAAAGACGAACTGGCCAGCAGCGGTCCATCCGTTATTATTTCCCAGGGTCCCTGTGTTCTTTTTAAAAGGGCTAATCTAAAGCCTGTTTCTGCCCTGAAAATTGACGCGGATAAATGCGAGGGATGCAAAACATGCCTGACCTTAAATTGTCCCCCGATTGCCTGGAAAGAAGGGGTAACAAAAGAAGGCTCCAAACGTAAGGGAATTGCGGTAATTGATGAAACATTCTGCAATGGCTGTGGATTATGCGCCCAGGTATGCAAATTCGGAGCAATCAGCTGAGGAAAAGGAAAACTCCATGAAGGACGAGTCAAGGGTTCACAGTGTATTATTTGCCGGAGTAGGCGGTCAGGGAATCATAAGAGCAAGCGATATCATGTGTATGGTCATGATGGAAGCTGGTTTTGATGTTAAGAAAAGTGAGGTCCACGGCATGGCACAGCGCGGTGGATGCGTGAACAGTGACATTCGTTACGGGAAGAAAGTCTATTCGCCGCTGGCTGAAGCCGGAAGCGGAGAAGTACTTGTTTCTTTTGAGAAAATGGAAGCACTGCGTTATCTGAAATTCATAAGCGGAGAAGCGTCAATTATCGTGAACACCGAAGAAATCTATCCTCCGGCGGTCAATATCGGCGATGCATCTTATCCTGCTGATGTTGTTGGATTTTTAAAAAAACACTATCCAAAGGTGGTTGCTTTTAATGCAGGCGAAATCGCCAAAAAAGCCGGAAACGTAAAAGCGGCGAATGTCGTTCTGCTGGGCGCCGTTTCCAATCTTCTGAATGTCGACAAGGCCATTTGGGAGACAGTGATCAAGAAGTCTTTTCCTCAAAAATTAATAAAATTGAATTTAGATGCTTTTCAAATGGGAATTGCTGCTTAAATTACCTGCAATAAATTTTGCAACCAAAAAGGGAAACTATGGCAGAAGACTACTATCAGGTTTTAGGCGTTGATAAAAAAGCATCAGCCGATGAAATTAAAAAAGCATACCGCAAACTGGCCGTAAAATGGCATCCAGACAAAAACCCCAATAATAAAGCGGCTGAAGAAAAATTTAAAAAGATCAGCGAGGCCTATGCCGTTTTAAGTGACGCGCAGAAACGAGAACAATACGACCAGTTTGGATCTGCGGATCGGTTTCGCCAGCAATATTCGCAAGAGGACATTTTCCGCGATTTTGACCTTGATGAAATTTTGCGCGGTTTCGGATTTGGCGGAGGAAGAGGGCGAACAACATTTCACACAAGCAGAAGGGGAGGAGGCGGCGCGCAGGATTTTGAAGACCCCTTCTCCGGAATATTCGGCGGCGGCGGTGGTGGCCGCCAGTATGCCAATATGCCGCAAAAAGGCCAGGATGCCGAGTATAATCTATCAATTTCATTAGAAGAATCCGTAATGGGGTCTGATAAGAAAATCTCTCTCCAGATGGAAAACAGAATAGAAGACATCAATGTGAAGATTCCACCAGGCATCAGTTCAGGAAAAAAACTGAGACTGCCCGGCAAAGGCCTTGCGGGATTCAACGGGGGTCCGAATGGAGATTTATTTTTAAATATCAATGTATTGCCTCATCCGATCTTTGCCAGGGACGGCAATGATCTATACATTGAAAAAACCATCAAATTTACACAGGCTGCTCTGGGAACAACTATCGATATTCCCACACTCGACGGAACCACAAAAAGATTAAAGATCGCGCCCGGAACTCAAAATAACACCAAAATCAGAATGAAAGGCTATGGAGTGCCCGGCCTTAAAGGATCTCTCAAAGGCGACCAGTTCGTTAAAATCAACATTGAGGTCCCAAAAAAACTTACGGACAGGCAGATCAAACTAATTGAGCAGTTGTCGAATGAAGGAATGTGATTAATTGTCTACCGATAATTTTAATTTTAGGTCTCATAAGATATGTTATGTAAACTTGAAACAATTATTTCAATATTTCTTTATTCTCTCGGTTTAATAATTGAAAAAGACCCTATTGCTTTTGCAATGACATGATCATCCTCTGATTTTATTTCTGCTTCAATTACTGAAACTTGTTTTCCTCTTTGAATCACCCTGGCATCGCAAATAAGCACTTTCTGATTGGCAGGCTTTAAATAATTGATCTTGATTTCGATTGTGGCCGTCTCTTCCTCTCTTTTAAGTGTGGAATAAACTGCGACACCCATGCTGATATCCGCCATAGAATAAATGACACCGCCGTGGACGATTTTTCGCTTGTTTAAGAACTCCTCCCGGATTTGTAATCTGCTCTGACAGAATCCATTTTCAAGCTTTTCAATCGAAAGCCCAAGCAATTTCACAAAGGCACTTTGTTTTCGTATTTCTTCCGTATAATCAAACATTTTGGATTTTACCTTTATCCTTCGGCCTTTTTCCTTTTTTCAAACAAACTCAATATCTCCTATTGCTCCCATGTCGTTTCCTAAGATGATGACAATTCCAAGAACACCGGGAATTTCAATTCCATAATCCAGACTTGGCTTGATATCTTTTTTGTTTTTAACACGGTTACCGATCGCGGAAGCGGCAGCGTCAGCCAGGGTTGCCGATTTTGAAATCACACATACTGCATCTGCAATTCCAAAGCTCAAAGATGGCCCCACCGTCGCGGATGATGTGCAAATACCCAATGGAGTTTCTTCTTGTTTTACAATTATATTGAGCTTATAACTTAAAGTAGATTCTCCAGCAAAAATACCCACCGTTACTTGATGTTTTACTTTAAGAAAAATGTCACCGCCATTCTCTATGATAAGATTTCCCGTCGAATCCAGGAGATCATTGCCAACGAATTCAGCAACTGCACCCGCTACAGAGGCCATGGGACCTACTCCGCAAATTTTTGATTTTTGGATCATCTCCCTGATAATTGGCGGAGCTAAATCATCGTCCGGAAGCGGAACGAGTGAAACCTGAAATTGTGGATTTGTTTTTATATACCTTTCAAGGGAATTTCGATGAATAATCAATGATTTTTTTGCTTGTTCAGAGAGGTTTGTATCAGAACTTATAAACAGATCACTCTCGGATATTTTTACATTATAAGATGATAGATTATTTTTATTAATTAATGATCTATATGTTCTTTCATCATATTTCATATTATATAAATCATTATGTTCACAACTTTTAATTGTTGATAACTTTTGCCTGTTGATAACCAAATGGCCAAAGGTTATTTTTTTAACGGTCTAAAAGTCTACAACCTAAACGCCTATAGTTTCTTAGCAGTAAATTGTGCTGCCCTCCCCCAGTATCCCGTCCGCCTCTTTTTTCAAAGAGTCACAAATATCAATCCGTCCAGAATCTCCCTAATGGACAATTATTTCACTTTTTTCGTTCAGAATATGGATATAACTTTCGCATCTGCCTTTATATTTTTGTATTGCTTCATTTAGCGATATAATGCCTTCGGGAGACACTTTTTCAGCATCAACCATGAACCTGACCTGTTTATAAGGATTTTCTAGGGCTTTGCTCAGCAAAATAACGTCCTGGGCTATGACTTTAAGCGACTCATCGCCTATGTCAATGCTGCCCTGAATAACAACCGGTTCGTCGTCATGGAGCAGTTCATAAAATTTCTTATAAATATCCGCCCAGAAAATAATATTGACGGAACCCTGCAGGTCTTCCAGAACTACATTGCACATAACTTCCTTTTTCTTGGTCAGTCGTTCGGCACAGGAACTTATGACGCCGGCAATAGTAATGGTATCCTTATCCCTTTTGGAGCTCAATGTAGCCGAATTTGCATTGGTAACGAGCTTTAATCTGTTTTTATAACCATGCAAAGGATGCCCTGTAATGTAAAATCCAAGAGTTTCTTTTTCAATGGAAAGCAGCTCTTTCCGGTCCCATTCCGGAAGGTTCGGAATATGAAAAGATGATCCGCCGTTCGTTTCAGACGGTCCAGTTGCCTCCATCTGATCGAAGATACTTGCCTGATTACTTAATGATTCCTTTTGGATGCGCTGTGCTTCGTCCATGGCCTGATCCAGGCATTCCATCAGTTGACAGCGGTTGTTTCCCAGTGAATCAAAGGAACCGCATTTAATCAGACTCTCGATCACCCTTCTATTGACTTTGCGAAGATCGACACGGCTTAAAAAATCCAGAAAAGAAGTGAATTTTGCTTCCTGACGGATGGCAATGACGGATTCCATGGCCGCCTCGCCGACATTTTTAACGGCTGCCAGACCGAACCGGATATTCTCCCCTGAAATGCTGAAATCCTTTTGTGATTCATTAATGTCAGGCGGTAAAATATTAATGCCCATTTCCTTGCAGTTGGACATATGTTTGATAATCTTGTCACGATTGTCTTTTTCACTGGTCAGCAGCGCGGCCATGAACGCGACCGGGTAATGCGCCTTTAGATAAGCAGTCTGATAAGTAATCATGGCGTAGGCGGCGCTGTGCGATTTGTTAAAGCCGTATTCGGCAAAAGTCTCCATCTTCTCCCAAATGGTTTTTGCCTTGTTTTCATTGATTTTCTGCTTCTTCGCGCCTTCGAGAAATTTCGGTTTCTCTTTTTCCATGGCCGCAACCAGCTTTTTGCCCATCACTTTGCGTAATGTGTCGGCTTGAGACATTGTATAACCACCGATTACATTGGCAATTTGCATGACCTGTTCCTGATAGAGAATGATTCCGTAGGTTTCTTTCAGAATTGGTTCAAGTTGCGGTAGTTCATAGGTAATTTGCTGTTTACCCTGTTTGCGGGAAATAAAATCCTGGGACATTTTCATGGGGCCGGGACGATAGAGGGCAATTAAAGCAATGACATCTTCAATATGATCAGGTTTGAAATTGACCAGAAGATCCTTCATGCCGGAACTTTCCAGTTGGAAGACTCCGTCGGTTTCGCCTTTCATCAACAGCTGATATGTTTGGGGGTCATCCAGCGGCAAGTCGTTGATATCAAGATCAATATGATGTGATTCCTTGATAAAATTAAGGGCGTTTTTAATGACCGTCAGGGTCTTGAGCCCCAGGAAGTCAAACTTGGTCAGTCCGACTGCTTCTATATCTTTCATGGAATACTGGGAAACAATGTCGTCTTTCGGTGAAAACAGAGGCACCCTCTCGACGAGAGGTACATCCGAAATGACAACACCGGCGGCGTGAACGGAAGAATGACGGTTGAGACCTTCCAGAA
>JAGFXG010000332.1 GCA_017860985.1 Deltaproteobacteria bacterium | reverse complement strand
CCCAGCGCGCATAATGTTTTTCCCTTATTTTTTGTGAAGACTTCATTAACAATAATGATCTGAGATGTAAAGTAAAATGCTTATGTCCGGTTGACTCCTGAGCTTGAATGTAGGATAGTTCCAGATAACAGGATGCTTATGCAGATGAAAAATCGCTTTACTCTGAAAATTGAGTCCATTGCTTTTGGCGGTTCCGGTGTCGGACGCGCGGAGGGATTGGTTATTTTTGTGCCTTTTACCGCCCCTGAAGATATTGTGGAAATTGAGATCGTTGCAAAGAAGAAAAAATTTGCCAGGGGACGGCTCATCAGAATTATCGAACCTTCCCGGAGGCGGACCCTTCCGCTGTGCCGTTATTATGGCAGTTGCGGCGGCTGTTCCTATCAGCATATCGATTATGAATGTCAGCTGGAAGTTAAGCAGCAGCAGGTGCAGGAGGTTTTTTCCAGAATCGGCGCGATCGTTCATCCCAAAGTCAGTGACATCATCCCTTCACCTTTGAATTATGGCTACCGTGGCAAAGCCCGGCTTCATACCGCAAAGACAGCCGCGGGCGTCCAGCTGGGTTTTATGGATGTTTCCGGCGGGAGGCTGGTGGATATCGAACGATGTGAGATCATGGATGAAACCATCAATGATCAGATTCGGGAGACAAGGGCAAAAGGGATGAATTCGTTTGATGATGGCGATGTGACATTCTGGTCGGGTCCTCAAAATCATGATGAAGACGCCATTGTCCGAATGGTGAAAGGCCGGGAGTTTCTTGTTCCTTTTACCGGTTTTTTTCAAGCCAACCTGCATCTGACAGGCCGGATGGTGGATGAGGTCGGCCGTCTGATCGGCGCAGAAAAAAGAGATACCGTGATTGATGCCTGCTGCGGTTCAGGCCTTTTTTCGATTTTTCTGGCGCCTTATGCCCTTCGCATGATTGGCGTGGAGATTAATGAAAAATCTGTCAGGTATGCGCGTGAAAACGCGAAAAGGCACGAAACAGGCAATACTGAGTTTATCTGCGGCGACGTGGAAGATGTTCTGTTTGACATGGCCCGCGGGAAGGAGAGCGTGGATCTAATCATCCTTGATCCACCGCGCACCGGTTTGAGCGGCAAAACCATCGCCACCGTTTCCGAATTAAAATTGCGGGAGATTGTTTACATTTCCTGTGATCCGGCCACACAGGCCAGAGATGTAAGAATGTTCCACGATAACGGCTACTGCCTGGAAAGCCTCATACCCATGGACATGTTTTCGCAAACAGAGCATATCGAGACCATCGCCTTGCTGAGGCGGAGATAGATTGATAAAGCAGGGATTGAAAAAACGGTAATTACAGGCTATTTTTCAGAAAGGCTGTACCGGAGAACTATGTGATTGACATAAAAGGAATATCAGTATAAAAATACACAGTTAATAACAACAATTTTACTGATTAATTCAAGGCGGACTCGCAGCGGGCCGCAATGGAGGAGTGCACACATGGCGACGGAATATCCGGATGATAACCTGGCCACGGGAAATGAAACAATCCTTCTGGTTGATGATGAGCAGGTCATCATTGATGTCGCACGGGATATGCTGGAAATGCTTGGTTATCAGGTGATTGTTGCGCAGGACGGTCAGCTCGCAATCGATATTTATACCCAACAGAAAGATGAAATCGCTCTGGTCATTCTGGACATGGTTATGCCCGGGCTGAGCGGTGCCGATGTTTTTCAGGCTTTAAAGGCAATCAACCCGAAAGTGAAGGTTATTCTGGCCAGCGGTTACATCATGAGCAGACAGATTGCGGCGGTTATGGCACAGGGTTGCCGGGCATTTATGTCCAAACCATACCGGCTGGAGGATCTCGCCGAAAAAATCAGGGAAATTATAGACAAGGCATGACACTGTTTCAAAAAAATATTTATGGCTTTCCAATGAAAATATTGCTAGTTTCCCGGTTGGCTTAAATTATTTTACAATTCAGGGGAGGATAAAATGTCATCAAAGAGTAAGGAAGTGCGCCTCGAGCAGCGGCGGGTATTAGAAAAGAAACTGGAGGAAACCAATGTTCGTATCGCCGCATTTGATAAAAATGCCGAAAAAGTCCTGGCAATGAAGCAGGCTAAAGAGAAAAAACTGGCCGAGAAACTTGCGCCGAAAGAAGATCAAGTCGCGCCGGAAAAAGAATCCAAACCGAAAAAGAAAGCAGCATCGGCTGAAAAAGAACCCAAAAAGAAACCGGCTGAAGGGGAGGCCCCGAAAAAGCCCCGTAAAAAGAAAGAAGAAACCCCGGCTGAATAATCTCTCCGGACAAAAAAGGCAAACTGCATTATCCAGTTTGCCTTTTTTATATTTTGGCGAACCTGCCCCGGTTTAACGAACACTTCAAGAAGTTTCCGAATTACTGAGCATTAGCAACCGTCCCGTTGTCTTCTGAAGAAACTAAGAATTCTTGGGGCGTCCCGCTTGGCGCTTGGTTCCCTTACTATTCCCGGAATTCCCCGCAGGATTCCCCGGCGGGCAATCCTGCAAACTATAGATTCGCCTTTTCTTAGAATTAAGTGTTATGTCCCCCGAATTCCCCCCCACTACATATACTTTTCCACGAAAAAAGGAAGTTCTTATCAATCAATTCAAATTTGTTTTTTGTCATAAAAGAATGTTATAGATAGTTATGCTTTCTCATGTAAGAGAAGAAGCTTCTGAAGAAAGAATGCTCAATGAAAGATGGGCATTGGCTGGTTGGGTTTCAATACGAATTAACCAACCCGCTGGTAGTGCATGTGGGCAAACCGGTAGCGGTGGATGCAACCATCATCAGAAAAGATCACTGACAATCCATCAGGGAAAAAGTATGTATCAAAAAAGCTCTCAGAAGAAGCATGAATGGAATCATGGCGGCAGCCATCTTTTCTGTATCTGGCTTGTCATTTATTTTTGTTTTTGCCTTGGCGGCTGCACCGGGCTGGTGGACTGGTATTTCCAGCGCAGTCTTGATCCGACGCAGGGAGAGCTGACACTTTCCGGACTTAAAGAGCCTGTGACCGTGCGTCGCGATGCTTACGGCATTCCTTTTATCGAAGCGAAGAACAGGGAAGACCTGGCATTCGCCATTGGTTATGTCAACGCAAACGATAGACTTGTCCAGATGACGGGATTCAAACTTCTGTCTCAGGGCAGGCTATCGGAAATGGCCGGGCCCGCGGTCCTCAGTCTGGACATGTATATGCGCGCTATGAATCTCAAACAAGCGGCCGAAAATCTTGCCAAAAACACCAGCCCCGAAAACCTGGCGCTTCTGGCCCGGTATGCCGAGGGCGTCAATGCCTATATCGACCGGTATCCCAATCGCCGGCTGCCGCCGGCTCTGTTTCTGGCCGGCTACACGCCCGAAAAATGGACGCCTGCCGACTCCCTTTCGATTTTCGCCTTTATCAATTTTGCTCTTTCCTTTAATCTTCATGAAGAAGTCGCAACGCTGTCCATCGCCCAAAAAATCGGCACTGAAAAAACCGCCTGGCTTTTGCCCATTTATCCGGATGAACCTCTGCCGTTTACCGAAGCGGCCAAGTTGCACGGAATTGAGTTGCAAGGTGCGACGAAGAACCTGTCGGGCTTAACCGATCTGCATCGGCTGCTTCGAACGTTCGGCCTGGGTGGTCTGGCCGCGTCTAACAACTGGGCGATCAACAAGCAAAGGACCAAAGGAAAGGCCAGTATTCTGGCCAATGATCAA
>JAGFXG010000074.1 GCA_017860985.1 Deltaproteobacteria bacterium | reverse complement strand
AAAAAGTAAATACATGCGATAGGTCATTTTCTCGTAAAAAGTCGATTTTTGACCCGTTTTTGTCATTCTTCGCTTGTGCCCTCGCGTGCCCTTCAGGGTATTAGGGTACGAAAGCGGGAATCCAGTATTTTCAACATGTTTTAGATTCCCGCCTTCGCGGGAATGACAGATGATGTGACTTATTGTGAGTCTATCACATTTACTAAAAAGGTGTTTCATCATGCCCTGGTACGCCGTACACACGAAAAGCCGTCACGAATACAAGGCCCACACTGGTCTGACACAAAAAAACCTGACATCTTTTCTACCGGAGATGGAAGTCTGGAGCAAGCGAAAAGACCGCAAAAAAAAGATATCCGTGCCTCTTTTCCCCGGTTATCTTTTTGTGGAAGCGTCTCTGGACAACGAAACCAAACTGGCGATTCTCAAAACACCCGGGGTGGTTCGAATCCTCGGGAAAAAGGAAAACGCTGAACCTATATCAGTGCCGTATGAAAAAATTATGGCGATCCAGCGCATCATGGATAAAAAAGTGGAAATGTTTTCCATGCAGTATCCGAAAGCGGGCGAACCGGCGCGGATCCTGGACGGACCCTTTGCCGGGATTGAAGGCACGGTAATAAAGAGCGACCTGGAAAAAGAACTTTTCGTTATCTCCATAGAAGTGATGCAGCGCTCCGTAGCCATCAAGCTGGAAGGATTTCAAATCAGCAAAATTTAGGGATTCTGTTTTTTCCGGTATCAGATTCACCCTAAAAATACTTGACTTTCTGAGCGTTATGCGCAAGATAGCTACCGCCGAACGTGATTGAACGTCAGGCAAAAACCGATTCGGGGACATGATTTGAAGGGATATATCAAGATAAAAAAGGATCTTTGCAAGGAGTGCCACCTCTGCATTCACTTCTGCCCCAAAGGGCACATCGCACCATCCAAAGAGTATAATGCACAAGGGTATCACCCCGTCTGCATCGTCGAAGAAAAGGAATGCAACGGCTGCGCGATTTGCGCAACCATGTGTCCGGATATAGCTATCGAGGTTTACCGTGAATAAGGTATTGATGTCGGGAAACAATGTTATTGGTGAAGCCGCGATCCGGGCGGGATGCCGTTTCTACGCCGGCTATCCGATTACGCCGCAGAACGAACTGACCGAGTATATGGCCGAGCACATGCGCACCGCGGAAGGAGGCGTTTTCCTTCAATCGGAAAGTGAAATTGCCGCCATCAACATGATCGCCGGCGCCTCAGCAACCGGTGTGCGTGTCATGACCTCTTCCTCGAGTCCCGGAATATCATTGAAGCAGGAAGGCATTTCCTCCATGGCGGCCTGCGAGCTGCCGGGAATCATCGTCAATATTATGCGCGGCGGTCCGGGACTGGGCAACATTCGTCCGTCACAGGGCGATTATTTTCAGGCAACCCGGGGCGGCGGCCACGGCGACTACCGGACGATCGTCATTGCGCCCGACACCTGCCAGGAACTGGCTGACTTAACCATGGACGCATTCGATCTGGCAGACAAGTACCGCACACCCGTCATGATCCTGGCCGACGGCATGATGGGGCAAATGATGGAACCGGTTATTTTTAAAAAGCCCAAACCCCGTCAATATCCAGAGAAATTTATGCTGCGCGGCGCGGGCACCGGAAAAAGCAAATTCATCCGAGGCCTTCTTCTTGACCCGATTGACAGCGAAGCACACAACTGGAAGCTGGCCCGCAAGTATCAAGTGATTTCAGAAAACGAAACCCTGTTTGAAGAACATCGAGTGGATGACGCAGAGCTGGTCATCGTTGCCTATGGAACAGCCGCCCGCATTGCCAAGGGCGCCATTAAAAGACTGCGCAGCCAAGGCATGAACATCGGTCTTTTTCGCCCGATCACCCTCTGGCCTTTTCCGGAGGCGAAACTGCGGACGCTGTCTGCAAAAGTAAAGAATTTCCTGGTTTTTGAAATGAGCACGGGGCAGATGCTCGAGGATGTCCGCCTGGCGCTGCAGGGTTATGCCAACATTGATTTTCATGGACGCCCGGGAGGCTCCGTGCCAACACCGTCGGAGCTGGCCAATGTTGTAGCCAGAATATACAATAAAAAGGATTTATAATCATCGATCACGCTGAAGGTCAGAAACAAATGGCAAAGACCGTTTTCAAACATCCCGAAAGTTTAAAAGAAGCTATCTACCATTATTGCCCCGGCTGCGGTCACAGCATTGTTCATCGCCTCGTTGCCGAAGTCATTGATGAAATGGGAATCCGGGGCATTACGATTGGCGTTCCGCCGGCAGGTTGCGCGGTTCTGGCCTATAATTATTTTGATGTGGACATGATCGAAGCGCCCCACGGGCGCGGACCGGCCATGGCTTCGGCCATCAAGCGCTGCCTTCCCGACCGTGTCGTTTTTTCCTATCAGGGGGACGGAGACCTTGCCGCCATCGGCATTGCGGAAAGCTTCCACGCCGCCAATCGTGGTGAAAACATCACCGTCATCTTTATCAATAACGCTGTTTACGGCATGACCGGCGGACAGATGGCCCCGACAACCATGCTCAATCAAAGAACAACAACGAGTCCGACCGGACGTAAAAAAGAACTGGACGGTTACCCTGTCAAAGTAAGTGAAATATTTTCTCAGCTCAGGGGCACGACATACGTTGAGAGATGTTCGGTCAGCTCCCCGGCCGGAGTGAATAAGACCAAAAAAGCCATTAAAAAAGCTTTTCAGTGCCAGGTCGATGGCCTCGGTTTTTCGCTTGTCGAAGTCCTCTCGCTCTGCCCCACCAACTGGAAGATGACAACGATTGATTCATGCAAATGGATTGATGAAGTCATGAGCAAAGAATTTCCTCCCGGGGTTTTCAAGGATGAGATTGCCGAGGCAAAGAAATCTGCGGAGGACGCGCCATGCTAGTGAAAACCATTTTTTCCGGCTTTGGCGGCCAGGGTGTGCTGATGATGGGCATCAGCCTGGCAAACAGCGCAATGAACAAAGGTTATCACGTCACCTATCTTCCGGCCTACGGCGCCGAAATGAGGGGTGGTACGGCCAACTGCACCGTGGCGGTAAGCGACGAGGAAATTGCGTCTCCCATTGCCTCGGAACCTGGATGCCTGGTGGTGATGAATTCGCCTTCCCTGCTGACCTTTCAAAATAAAGTGAGCGAAGGCGGAACCATTTTTATCAATTCATCCATCATTGACATGCGTCCCAACCGCAATGATGTAAAAACCATCTGTGTTCCCTGCACCGATATGGCCCAGGAGCTTGGCAACACCCGCGTCGCCAATATTATCATGATGGGCGCATTTATCAGGGAATTAAATGTGGTGTCACCGGAAATTTATCTAAAAAGTCTGGAAAGCATTATGGGCAGCCGCAAAAAAGCCCTTGCCGAAATTAACCGCAAAGCCTTTGCCGCCGGGTTCGATTATATAAAGGATTAAGAAGGATACTTTATGGCCGTCAAACAAATCTCCGTTCTGCTGGGCAATGTCCCGGGGTCGTTTGCCAGACTTACCCACATTCTTGAAACCGAGGATATAGGAACCATAGCGGTGTCCGCCGCCAGCATTGAACATGACAGCCGCGTCCGCCTTGTCGTCAATGATCCGGATCGCGCCGCAGCGCTTCTGAACAGTTTCAACTTCAACATCGAAGTGACTCCTGTCCTGGCCGCCGAGGTTCCCCTGCACGCAGGCCGGATCAACGCGATCCTGAAACCGCTTGCCAGGGCAGACATTAATATCCTTTATCTTTACACCACTATCAACCGCATCGGAAAAGAAACCATCGTCATTATCGGTGTTGACAAGATTGAAGAAGCCAGGGAGATCCTAATCGAAAACTGGATCAACCTGATCGACGACGAAATTTATTCCATTCCTTAAATCAGAACCCGCCATGCCCGTGTCCGCAGAAAAAGAAAAAGCGCTTGCCGCGAGGATGCAGGAACTGGGCGTTTCCGAAAACGATTTTGAGGAATCCTTCATCCGTTCCTCCGGCCCCGGGGGACAAAAAGTCAATAAAAGCTCCTCCTGTGTTCAGCTCGTCCACATCCCCACCGGTCTTTCGGTGAAATGCCAGAGGGAAAGATCGCAGACCTTAAACCGTTATCTGGCACGCCGCCTGCTGCTTGATAAGATTGAATTACAACGGGACGGCTTTATCGCCAGAGAAAAAGAAAAGATTGAAAAACTCCGCCGTCAAAAGAGGAAACGCAGTAAACGCGCAAAAGAAAAAATCCTTACCGCAAAACACCAGCAGGCTCAGAAAAAAGAACTGCGCTCAAGAGTGGTTTTTGAGGAATAGTTGCGAATGGTGTCACTAACCCCGCTTCACTTCGTTGCGCGGGATAAGTTAGACTAACAAATTTCCGTACGCTTCGCTTCGGTAATTTGAGGTGAACTAAAAAAGGGAGAGAAAGTCGATGTACGCTCCCCCTCCCTGTTTATAATATCAATAAAATTTTTTCTTAGCCAATGTACTTCAAAAGCGGATTGGCGTAAAGCACGATCAGCGCGATAACCAGCGCGTAAATCGCCAGAGATTCGATCATGGCCAGACCAACCATCATGGTGAGGAGAATCTTGCCCTGGGCTTCAGGATTTCTTCCAACGGCGTTTGTTGCACCATTCAGACCAGCGCCCATGCCGTTGCCGGTTCCGATTGTTCCAAAAGCAATTGCGATACCTGCCGCAAGCAAAGAACAGCCAATGATGATGGCTTTTGTGTAATCAACACCCGCTGCAGGAGCCGCAGCCGCCGCTTCCGGAGCCGCCATTACAAAAGGAGCAGAAACAATCACCAACACCATCGCCAACAATGCATAAACTAAACTTTTTTTCATTTACAGCCTCCTGTTTTTTTGTTGAAGCAAATTAAATCACCGGACTCGTCAGGTCTATGTTTTTTTTAACCTCCCTTCTTTTAAAATTTAACGACTGCCGGTCATTTTCATCCTTTTTAACGATCAATAAACCGATTGTCAAGAAATATTTACATAAATATTTGCATAACTATTTCAACAAAGGCTTGTCTTGATTTTATCATTCAAGAAGGATAATAAGAATCAGCATGAAAACATTAACAATACCGGAAAAAAATGCTTTACGGATCCTTCAAAATGACCTGATGCTCATCAACAGGCCGTTTACGGCAATCGCCGATGCTGGCGGCCTCACAACCGTTGAGTTGATCGATCTGCTGAAGAAACTGTCCGCGAATGGAATCCTGAGAAAGTTCGGAGCGATCCTTCGTCATCAGAAAGCGGGCTACCGGAAAAACGCGCTGGTCGTGTGGTCGGTGCTGCCCGGTGCAGTAGAAGAAACCGGGCAGGCGTTTGCCTCGCTGGCATTCATTTCCCATTGTTACGAAAGAAGACCCGCTTTCCAAAATAAATATAATCTTTTTACGATGCTACACGCGCAGAATGACGACATCGCAACCCTGGTCGACAGGATGTGCCAACAGATCAACTGTCATGATTACCTCATTCTGGACAGTCTTCAGGAATACAAAAAAACATCTCCGGAGTATTTTTGATGACCCCGACAAACGAAGATCTTTTTACGGCGGCAGGGCTGGTGATTGCCGGCGGTGTGAATTCACCCGTGCGTGCCTGGAAATCGGTAGGTGGCAACCCCGTCTTTGCAAGCCACGCAAAAGGCAGCCGGATTTACGATTCCACAGAAAAAGAATACATCGACTACGTTCTTTCCTGGGGGCCGATGATTCTGGGGCACGCTCATACGGACGTCATTGACGCCATCTGCCTGGCGGCCCGCCAGGGAACCAGTTTCGGCGCGCCGACGAATGTCGAAACGCAAATGGCACAGCTCATCTGCGAAGCCATTCCATCCATCCAAAGGATAAGGATGACCAGTTCCGGGACAGAAGCCGCCATGACGGCCGTGCGGCTGGCGCGGGGTTACACGGGCCGAAACATGATTATTAAATTTGACGGGTGCTATCACGGTCATGCCGATTCCCTGTTAATCAAGGCCGGCTCCGGCGTTACAACACTGGGGATTCCCGGCTCCCCGGGGATTCCTGAAGAACTGGCCGGTCTGACCCTAAGCCTGCCCTACAATGATCCGGCTGCGCTCGAAAAAGCCATCGAACGCTATGGCGATCAATTGGCGGCCGTCATTGTTGAACCGGTAGCGGGCAACATGGGCGTTGTCATGCCGCAGGAAGGTTTCCTGGAAAAATTACGGAAGCTGACGGCTGAAAACGGCATCGTCCTGATTTTTGATGAAGTCATCACGGGATTCCGCTTTTCCTTCGGCGGATACCAGAACCTGATCGGCATTGAGCCTGATCTGACGTGTCTGGGAAAAATAATTGGCG
>JAGFXG010000073.1 GCA_017860985.1 Deltaproteobacteria bacterium | reverse complement strand
CGGCGGCAAAACACTTCCGGAGATTCCGGCCATCAGGGCCGCGCCGTAAGCCTCGAAATAAGGCGCCTGCTCGGGAACAATGAATTCGATTTGAGGCATCCGTTCGCGGATAAAGCGCAGAATGTATTGGTTTAGCGTTACCCCGCCAACGAGCAGCACCGTTCCTTTTTCGATTTTAGCTCTCTTGAGAAAATCAATGACTTTAATGGCCATGACATCGCTCAGCGACAGTACGATATCGCCGGTCGTCGCTTCACCTTTGTTGAGGCGGTGCGTGCAGTCGCTTTTCATGAAGACCGAACAGCGCGAGGAGAGTTTCAGTGCGCGGCAGTTATCGGGGATGTTGTTGATGTCGCCGAGCTTCATGTTCATCCGTGCGAGCTGCTGTTTGAAGAATTCTCCGGTTCCCGAGGCGCACTTGTTGCCCGAGAAACTGGTGATGATTTTGTTGTTGCGGTCGATGGTGTAGACAACCAGGTCTTCTCCGCCCAGGGAAACTAGGGCGTCAATTTGATGATTTAGCTTTTGCAGGGCTTCCTCAATGCAGAGGGGTTCAATCACGCTGCTGATATTCAAAAGATGGCGGCCTTCGGTGCCGGTGACCAGTGTTTTTGTTCCCTGCGGTATATTGTGGGCTGACAGGATCTTGCTGAGGGTGTCGAGAAAATTGCCTTCATGCGGCTCAACGGCGCTCCATACGATGCTATCTTCCTCCAGCATGGCCGCCTTTACGTTTGACGATCCGATATTGATTCCCAGACTGCGCATAAAAACTCCCTTAAAATATCATCCGCGTGGTCAATATTACGATTGAGCCGTGCCGTCAAGCATCAGATGAGATTATTAAGATATCCCTATATAAGACAAGGGTTTAGATAGATTCAGATCAACAAGAAAAAAGCAGCTGATCGCACTTGCTTTCAGCTGCTTTTTGTTTCAATTAACGTCGAACTGTCTGTTGCAACAGCATTTTTGTTTTGCCACAACCCGTAGGGTATTAATGGCCTTCTTCCATTGCACCGCCGATATACATCATGGCCAGAAGCATGAAAACCAGCGTCTGGACAACCGACGTGAAGATCATCAAAAACATAATGGGCAGCGGAACAATGAGAGGTACCAGTAGAAGGACAACCAGCAGAACGATGTCTTCACCTGCGATATTGCCGAACAGACGGAAGGTCAGGGACAACGGACGCGACAGGTGACTGATGACTTCAATCGGCAGCATCAGCGGGATCAGCCACCAGACAGGTCCTAAAAATTGTTTGAAATACTTGATGCCGTGCGTGATGACACCGACAACATGCGTGGAGAAAAACACGACAAGTGCCATGGCCAGGTTCGTGTTGATGTTGGCTGTCGGAGATTCAAAGCCGGGGATGATACCTATCAGGTTGCTTGTTAAAATGAACAATCCCAGTGTGGCGATCAGGGGAAAGAATTTTTTTCCGTGTTCGCCCATGGTATCGAGCAGCAGGGAATGAAGACCATCCACGATGACTTCCATAACATTTTGTATCCGGCCGGGATAAACCTGCAGTTTACGGGTTGCCAGAAACGAAAGCGTGGCCAGTATCAGCATCACAAAAAAAGTGTTGAAAACGATGGTCATGTTAATGCCAATGTCTTTCAACCAAGAAGTATGGAAGAATATTAGGGGTTCCATTTGTTTCTAACTAACCTCCTCAATTAAGTTTTTTTTTGCCAGTGTTGTGATCACCGTAAAGGTGACGTTAATCACAACCACGGAAAGTCCAATAATCAGTCCGACGATATGAACCGTCTCGGCGGCAAGCAGAAAATATACGACAACGCCGGTCAATGCCAGACGAATGTAATATTTCATCATGGTCGGCCGTTTTACATTTCCGGAAAGATTGTTGAAGAGACTGCGCAGGCCGTATTCCATGCCGTGAAAATTGAGAATGCTGATAAAGCCGCCAAGGAGGATTCCCAAGGAAAACTTGAAAGGAGCGAAAAACAGAGAGGGAATTAAAAGAATTGCCAGAATAATCCAGTTGGCGATTTCAAGTTTTTTTTGGAGCGGGTCTTTGACGATGGGGTTCACTTTTCAAACTCTTTATGATGAATTCTTCATCCCTGAAATTCTTTTGTATTAAAACATATATGTTACGAAACCCGGCCGAAATGCCGATCGCCAGAAACACGATCGTGAAAACGTGGCCGGAATCAAATTTCCGGTCTAAGTAACTTCCTAAAAGGAGGCAGCCAAAAATTGCCAGAACCATTGCGATTCCAATGCTGCTGGCGTAAGCCATCTGGATGCTCAATTTTTTGGTTTCGCTATCCATTTAGTGATGCGATCCTTAACATGCGTGATGGGCAAAGTCAATTAAAAACATGACCGCCGTTCATTTTTTATTTAATAGATGCCGGTTTTGCCTGTACCATTCAATAGTCTTGTTCAGGCCGGTTGTCAAATCCGTTGTTGCCTTGAACCCAAATTCTTTCAATGCCTTGGATGTATCGAGCTGACGGCGGGGCTGGCCGTCCGGTTTGGATGAATCCCAAATGATTTTTCCTGTAAAACCGGCCAGACGGGCTATTAATTCGGTGAGTTCTTTAATAGAAATTTCATACCCCGCCCCGATATTGACCGGTTCGCTTTTTTCGTACAAATCGGCCGCCATACAAATGGCTGCTGCCGCATCTTCCACGTAGAAAAATTCCCTGGTTGCGCGTCCCGTCCCCCATACTTCCAGCGAATCCGAGTGGTTGTCCATGGCATCAAAGCATTTCTTAATCAATGCCGGAATGACATGAGATGAACGGGGATCAAAATTATCACCCGGGCCGTAAAGATTGACCGGCAGGAGGAAAATGGAGTTAAAACCGTATTGCTGACGATAGGACTGGGACTGCACCAGCATCATTTTTTTGGCGAGACCGTAAGGTGCGTTGGTTTCTTCCGGGTAGCCGTTCCAGAGATCCTCTTCTTTAAATGGCACCGGGGTGAATTTGGGGTAAGCGCAGATCGTGCCCAGCGCGACGAATTTTTCAATTTTATGCAGATACGCTTCATGGATCAGCTGAGTGCCCATGATGAGGTTGTCGTAGAAAAGTTCGGCGGGCTTTTCCTGGTTAAAGCCGATGCCGCCCACTTTTGCCGCCAGATGAATGATGATGTCCGGTTTTGTGACGTCGAACACGCGACGAATATCGGACTGATTTGTGAGATTGTATTCCGGCAGATCAACAATATCAATGCTCCGGCAGCCGTAATCGGCAAGATTCCTGATCAGGTGCTGTCCCAGAAATCCTTTGCCGCCTGTGACGGTTATTCTTTTATCAGTAAGCAATCTTTCATCCTCCTGTAGTTCCTATTAACTGATTCGTTCTACGTTTGCACAGGAATAACCGGCTTCCAGCAGGGTTTTTTCTTTTTTGGCCAGTTCCAAATCCGCGGCGACCATCATATCAACAAGCTGATCAAAGGTAACCTTTGGCTGCCAATTCAGGTCTTTTTTAGCTTTGGATGCGTCACCCAGAAGAACGTCAACCTCTGTGGGACGGAAATATCGGGGATCAACCGCGACGTAACGGGAATAATCCAGGTCCAGTTTGGCAAAGACCTTTTCAGCAAACTCACGGACAGAGTGTGTCTCACCGGTTGCGATGACATAGTCATCCGGTTTTTCCTGCTGGAGCATGAGCCACATCGCTTCCACGAAGTCGCCTGCAAAACCCCAGTCTCTTTTGGCTTCCAGGTTGCCCAGGTAAAGCTTGTCCCGGATGCCCAGTTTGATTTGCGTCGCCGCACGGGTGATTTTGCGGGTGACAAATGTTTCACCGCGCCGCGGCGATTCGTGATTAAAAAGAATACCGTTGGTTGCAAACATGCCATAGGCATCCCGGTAGTTTTTAGCAACATAATAGGCGTAAACCTTGGCCGCAGCGTACGGGCTGCGTGGTTGAAACGGCGTCTTTTCATTTTGCGGCGGCGGTGCGGCGCCGAACATTTCACTGGAGGATGCCTGATAAAATTTTGTCTTGATTCCGGTTTTTCTGATGGATTCCAGGATTCTCAGCGTTCCCAGCCCCGTGATGTCCCCGGTGTATTCAGGCATGTCGAAACTTACACGCACATGGCTTTGGGCACCTAAGTGATAAATTTCATCGGGATTGATTGCGGCAAGCATATCCATGAGCTGGCCGGAAACGCTCAGGTCGCCATAATGCAGAAATAATTTTGCATCCGGTTCGTGGGAGTCGCGATACAGATGATCGATCCGGTCCGTGTTAAAGGTGCTGGAGCGGCGGATCAAACCGTGAACTTCATACCCCTTCTCTAAAAGGAGCTGGGCAAGATACGATCCGTCCTGCCCCGTGATTCCGGTAATAAATGCTTTCTTCATATAAAAAACTTTTGTCCTTGAACCTTGAGCCTTGAACCTTGCCCCTTCTTCATTATAGTCTCCAGTAATTGATGCCCAGCGACTTTGCCTGTCCCGGCTCGAAGACGGCTTTAATATCAAGGAGAATCGGACGGTTTTTACGGCACAGGGAAGCTACTTTTTCAATGCCCAGTTCCGTATATTCACGGTGGGCCACGGCAAGAATCACCGCATCCACGTCTTTTATCGCTTTCAACGATACAGGCTCAATGCCGCAATGTTCACGTGCTTCCTCCGGAATGGCCAGCGGGTCATGAGCCATGACTGTCACGCCGTAGTCTTGCAACTCGTTGATGATATCAACAACCCTGGTGTTTCGCAAGTCGGGAACGTTTTCTTTGAAGGATAATCCCAGAATTGCCACGCGGGCCTTTTTCACCTGGATATCGGCGGCAATCAGCATCTTGACGGTTCGTTCTGCGACATATTTGCCCATGTTGTCATTGATTCTGCGTCCCGAGAGGATGACTTCCGGGCGATAGCCGATGCTTGCCGCCTTGTACGTCAGGTAGTAAGGATCAACGCCGATGCAGTGGCCGCCGACCAGGCCAGGCCGGAAATTGAGGAAGTTCCATTTCGTGCCGGCCGCCTCCAAAACTTCCAGTGTGTCGATGCCCATTTTATTAAAGATGATGGCCAGTTCGTTCATCAGCGCGATGTTGATGTCACGCTGCGTGTTTTCGATGACCTTGGCAGCTTCCGCAACCTTGATGGAAGAAGCCCGGTGAAGAGGGACCTTCACCACAGCCCCGTAGATTCCTTCGAGCAGATTCAGCGTTTCGTGATCGGAGGCGGAAATAATCTTAACGGTATTACTTACCGTATGGACTTTATCACCCGGGTTGATGCGTTCAGGGGAATAGCCGACCGTAAAATCCCTGCGGAACTTCAATTTTGATTCTCGCTCCAGAATGGGAACGCAGATATCTTCCGTGACACCGGGATAAACGGTGGACTCATAGACCACACATGAACCTGCGGTTAAATGTCTGCCGATAATCGCCGAAGCATTTTCCATTGCGCCAAGATCAGGAACGTGAAAGTGATCAACCGGCGTTGGGACGGCTACGATAAAAAGTCTGCAGCCGGAAAGGTCTGACGGTTTGGACGTGAAGTGAATGTTCGCCTTTTTTAATTCGCCGTCGGAAAGCTCCATCGTCCGGTCATGGCCTTTTTTCAATTCAGCGACGTTGGCCTCGCTGATATCAAATCCGATGACGGTAAAATGACGTGACAGATGGGCAGCCAGCGGGAGACCTACGTATCCAAGCCCAATGATGGCAATTTTGTTTTTCCCAGCATAAAACGACTGGGCTTTCAGAGATTTTTTCATTCGGGTAATCCTCGATTCCGGTCTATTCGTGTAAAATGGAATGACCTATTATCGCATTGATCGTCACTTGTCAATCCCGCTCACGCGTGACAAGTGTTGATTCTTTGTAACTTTCTTCAAGGTGGTTGATTGAGCAGATCAAAGATCCCTCAATGTTTTTGAGCACGCGCCCAGCGTTCGGTCCACATCGTCTGCTGTGTGGGCAAAAGAAAGGAACCCTGCCTCAAACTGAGACGGCGCCAGCCAGACCCCGTTTTTTAGCATGCCGTGGAAATAGCGGGCATAAAGGGCGGTGTCTGATTTTAAAGCCGTGGTCAGGTTGTTCACCGGTCCTTCCTGGAAAAAAACGGTGAACATCGAGAAGATTCTGTTGACGCAGGTGGCGATGCCATGTCCGGCAAACAGGTTTTTCAATTCCTCACAAAGGCTGTCGGCCAGATAAGACAGTGATTGGTAGGAGTCCGCTTTCGATTTCAAAATGTTGAGAGTGGCGATTCCCGCACTCATGGCCAAAGGGTTTCCGGAAAGCGTTCCCGCCTGATAGACATCGCCCGTCGGCGCGAGCCTCTCCATGATTTCCTTTTTGCCGCCCAAGGCACCCGCTGG
>JAGFXG010000072.1 GCA_017860985.1 Deltaproteobacteria bacterium | reverse complement strand
TCGTTTCATTTTTTCTACGTTGACTTCAATATGCACCTGACCCATGCCGGAGAGAATCATCTCCTTGGTCTGGACATTGCGTGAAAAAACGATCGTCGGGTCTTCTTCCGTCAGGCGATGGATGGAAGAGGCAATCTTGTCCTCGTCGCCGCGAGATTTCGGTTCTACGGCAAAAGACATGATCGGTGGAGGAATGGCGACTTTTTCAAAGACGATGGGCGCTTTTTCGAAGCAAAGCATGTCGCCGGTAACAGTTTCCTTCAGTTTGGCGACGCCGGCAATGTCTCCGGGAATAAGTACTTCGGCCTGTTTCTGATTTTTGCCTTCCAAAAAGAAAATATGTCCGAATTTTTCCGTGATTTTTTTCGAAGAATTATAAACCGCAGAATCGGAATTGAGTTTGCCGGAATAAACCCGGAACAATGTCAGACGTCCGGCATAAGGATCGGCGATGGTTTTGAAAACAATGGCGGAAAAGGGAGCATCTTCCGAAGGCTGTCTTTCTTCAACGCTGTCCGTGCCCGGTTTATGACCTTTCACAGGTCCTCGATCAACGGGTGAAGCAAATGAACTGACGGCCAGATCCATCAGCATTGTAACGCCGATGCCTTTGACGGCTGAACCGCATATGACGGGAATCACGCTGCCCGACAGGACACCTTTTCTCAAACCGGCTTTAAGCTCATCGGCGGAAAGTTCACCGGCTTCCAGATATTTGTTCATCAGTTCATCATCGGCCTCCGCGATATCTTCCACCATGGATGCACGAAGCGCATTCGCTTCATCCATCAAATCGGCAGGGACTTCGGATACTTTGCCGACGCCTTTGTTGTCGGCGAACGTATAGGCCTTCATTGAAATGAGATCGACAATCCCCTGAAATTTATCTTCCGCGCCAATGGGCAGGCAGACGGGGGTTGCCTTCTTCTTGAGTTTTGTTTTGATGCTTTCCAGCACCTTGTTGAAATCGGCCCTTTCACGGTCCATGCGATTGATGAAAATCATGCGGGGCAGGGAATATTCATCGGCCAGTTCCCAGACTTTCTGTGTCTGGAATTCGACGCCTCCAACGGAATCAATCACCACCACGGTGTTGTCCACAATACTCATCGAACACTTGATGTCAAAGGTAAAGTTGGAGTCGCCCGGCGTATCGACGATGTTGATTTTATGTTTATCCCATTCAACAAAATTGGCTGCGGACGATATGGAAACGTGTTTTTTCTGCTCTTCCGGTTCAAAGTCCATGGTGGAGGAACCGTCGTCAACTCGTCCCAGACGCTCATTTTTTCCGGAGACATATAACAGGGATTCACAAAGAGAGGTTTTGCCTGTTCCGCCGTGGCCGATTACAGCCACATTTCTGAGAGATTTGGATTCGTACTTTGCCATGAAAACTCCTTTCGATATCTCAACAAGATCAGCAAAAAGATCTGCTGAAACAGGTTCATACAGAATGCGGGGATGTTTAGCCTATCCGGCAGCGAAAATCAAGGTAATTTTCCATTTCTGGCGATTTCCGGAGATTTAGAAACAGGCTGGCGGGCATTTATCTTTTGAGCAGATGTTTTTCACCCAGTTTCATGGGGTAAAATACCGCAAATATGCAGAGAAAAAGAGCAAAAGAGAAGGATAGAACTAACCGGATGATTTGTGTCAGGGATAAGGCTTGGCCATGCAATTTGGCCATAAAGATTCTATAAACCGGCCCCGCCTCAAGAATAATGACGAAAGCGATCAGTCCGAAACTGAGGAGCATAAAAAGCAGTCCCCCAAAGCTGGTCGCTGACATTGCAGGATTTTCGGATTTGAAATCAGGGTAGCGCGCACCCAGTCCAACAGCCAGCGCGACGATTGCCGGAACCAGGCAGAATATCGTCAGGACGGATAAAAACATCATGAACGGTGTAACTTTCAACAGAATATTCGATGCAATGATGAGCGTTTCCGTGAGAAAAAGCAGCGGCAGATAGTAGAGAAAAAACTTGATCCAGAGAAATGTTTTCATCGAAACAGGCGCCGATTGGATAATCCAGAAGGCTTCACCTTCCATGCTGACTGCAGGAAAGACAAATCGGGCGGCGATTGCCGAAAGGACAAAGGCCGAAAGTCCCACATTCAAAAAAGAAAATACATTTTGCAGATAGACGGTTTTGATCGGTGAACGATCAAGGGGCAGGACGGAGAAATTATACAGGTAAATCACGATCAGCGCGCAGATGAGAAAAAGCTGCGGCCACTGAGTGGAATCCCTGAAGAACGATCGCAGCTCCTTGACGGCGAACGCCCTGGCCGGTCTTGAAAGAAAATTGAACAGGCCTTCCCAGCTGTGGCCGCTGAATGTAACCGGTTTGAAAAGCCTTTTGGCTGTCGTTTGAGCGCGCGAGAAACCGCGGAAATAAATAGCACCCGCAGTTGTTTCGTTTATGAAGAGAAGGAACAAAACACAACTGGCCGAGAGTGACAGGTTCAATACAGAACCGCTCCATTCGCTTTTCAGTGCAAAACGAACTGTATCTGTAATCCAGGTTGTCGGCAGATAAGGCAGGCTGAGCGCCTGCATAGAATTCAAATACAGCACAACTGAAGCAAAACTATCCGGATTGACGAGCTGTTCCGGTTGGATCATTCTCAAAACAACGACGAGCAGCACCGCCAGCATAACTCCCAGAATGACAAAGAGGGTTCTTATTTTGCCCGCGGGAAGTATTGCGGCCCCCAGCAAAACAACCATGCTGCTCAGGCCTGAGGCGATCAGACACATGCAGACAATAGCAGCAAGCGTGATCAGATAATAAAAAATGCCGGCATGATAAACCAGACCGTAGGATAAAAAAACGGGAAAGCTGAAAGCAACCACCATCCAGGACGAATCAAAGGCGCTGATAAGCCATCTTGATCTGAAAATATCAACCATCGAAACCGGCAGGGAATGAAGCAGAGATAAATCGCGGCTCAGATACAGGTGGGACAGGCTGTTGATGATACTGCTGAAAAGCAGAAGGGTGAAGAAGGTAACGATCATCATAGAAAGAAGCTTGATGGCCAGGATATCGCCAAAATCCTGTACACTCTGGAAATAGGTCAATACCCGGTAAAAGATCAGGAAAGCCCCTGTCCAGAAAATCAGGCCGATGAATAAAAAAAAGAAAAACCGTGACCGGCGGCTGTTTTGCACGCCGGGCCTCGCGGAAAGCAGCCGGGGGGTCAATAATGTCCAAGCGGTATTTTTCATGGGACTATACTTCCCTTACTAATGTCAGAAACACTTCTTCCAGCCTGGCCTCGCCGGTTTTAGCGGCCAGGTTCAATTCGGCAACCGTGCCTTCAGCGATGAGATTTCCTTTATGGATAACGCCGATTCTATCGCACAGATCCTCGGCCAGGCTCAGGGTGTGTGTGGAAACGAAGACGGTTACATTTTGTGCGGCCAATCCTTTGAGAATATCCCTGACCATACGGACGGCTTCGGGATCCAGACCGACCATCGGTTCGTCAATGACCATTACTTTGGGATCATGGAGCAGCGCCGCCGCAATAATCAGTCTTTGTTTCATTCCGTGAGAATAGGCTTCAATGATTTCATTCGCCCAGTCCCACAGAGAGAATTGTTTTAAAAGCTCTTCCGATTTTCGATAGAGATGCTGAAGGTCGACATTATATAAATCGCCAACAAATTTAAGAAACTCCATACCGGTCAGTTTTTCATACAGAAACGGTCTGTCCGGTACAAAACCGATCATCTTTTTGGCGGCAACAGGTTCTTTGTGGATGTCGATACCGGAAATCATGATACGTCCCGCTGTCGGTTCGATAATGCCGCCCATCATGCGGATGGTTGTGGTTTTTCCGGCGCCGTTAGGCCCGATAAATCCATAAATTTCTCCGGCAGCTACATGTAAACTCAAATTATCGACAGCCAGCGTCGTTCCATAATCCTTGGTCAGTTGTTTGAGTTCAATCATTATCTTGTTGATATAACCTCCAGTTTTATTTTACCCATGACGCCAAGCAAATCCAGTTGCTGGCTGCCTTCACCGCGCACCAGGCGGATATGTGTCACATCTGCAGGAATCTGGTTGAAAACAGCATCAGCGGTCACCCATTGTCCAACATAGGCAAGATTCCAGGCATGATAATAAAAACGGCCATTGAGATAAACCAGCCCTGTTTCAATCTGGGCCGGCACTCCGACGGAGCGCAGCAGGGCGGCGGTTAAAACCGCATGTTCATTGCAGTCGCCCGTCCTGTTTTTTAAAACTTCCAATGCGTTGGGAACCGATAACACAGGCTTTTTCTGTATATTTTTATAAACCCAGTCAACGATTTTACGCATTTTGTCAGAAGGGGAATCCCCGGGTGAGACAATTTTCTCTGCCTCGGCTTTTATTTGCGGGTGGTCACTTTGTACCATGGGCGAAGGATTCAGAAATTGATGGAAAAGGGGCGGCATTTTCGTATCGGGTGAAGTCTCCGTGGAAATGAATTCCCGCGAAATGGTCAGAATATCCTGATGAAATCGTTGACGACCACCGTTGAGTATCAGTCCAGATTGATTGATGTTGCTGATTTTGATTGTTATTTCGGTTAAACTTTCCGGGTCAGCAAGGTTTTGATTGGACGGTATTGAGGCAACTTGTGTAAAATCAACGGCGTTATTCATGGCAAATTCTTCACGTGCCTGTTCGGCGCTGACCTTTTCCATGGATAGGCCGAGGATACCCGATTCTTTTAATACTTCACCGTCTTTGGCCAGCCAGGCACAATTTTTAGCGCCCATAAAATCGGCGCAGAATTTTTGCGTCAGTACGCGCTTTCCCATGATCGGAATTATTTCATCCGCGTTGCGGGTCACTGATATTTTGCGGAAGCCCAGGGTGGATGGATCAAATATGCTAAACGCATAGGTTTGATCTTTTTCAAGGCCTGTTCGGAATGCGGCTTCGTAAATATTGCCGCTGATATGGGGAACGTCGCTGATCGGGAGAATGATTTTTTCTTCTGCGCGGGGAAGCCCGGCATATAAAATGAGTTTATCTTTGCTGATGTATCCACGGGCGTTGAAACGGAATAAACTTGAGTTGAGTTGAAAATTAAATGAGGAAAAGGTCATGTCGGGATTAAGTTCCGTTTCTGTGGATAAGTTAAGCGCCTGGGTAATGCCCATCGTATTGATCTGCATGGTGACGTTTTCCGTCGTCTGAACGCGGCCATTTTCCAGTGCATGATATGTTCGACGGATGACGCCGATTTTTTTCATGTTTTGATAAATATTCATCCAGGATTCGGGCTGACGTGCAATTTCAGTCTTCGGACTTAAGGGGATTGTTGCGGGCTCATTCTTAAAAATATCCAGCCGAACGGCCAGCAGGACAAGAAAAACTAAAGTGATTCCAATCCCCCAGATCATGTTCCACTTAATTTTTGCCATGTTAAATAATCTTTCTATAATATCAGGGCAATTGCCATATTACTAATTATATAGACAGGATTGCCTTCGGTCAACACACAGTATTCTGCTGCTCAAGCATATCAAAACAATCACTTGACAAATACAGTCTAAAAATATAAGTAGTCAAATTCTTGTTTCTAAGGCTCGATTACGGTGGATCCCCCATCTGGCAGAGACTCTTCCAAATGCGGGGGTTTTTTTATAGTTAGACCCGGGTTTCAGAAACGAAGTGCGCTGAAACTCGATGGTCGAACTATCCCGCGAGCTAAGCGAGCAGGGATAATAGACACCTCACGTAGGGGTGCAGCATGATAAATTAAGACTGGAGTTTATTTAAGAGAGGAAAGTGAAATGAAGTTCGATGATCAGAAAATCCGCAATATCGGAATCAGTGCGCATATCGATTCCGGTAAAACCACACTCAGCGAAAGAATCCTTTTTTACACAAAACGGATTCACGCCATCCATGACGTAAAAGGCAAAGATGGTGTGGGCGCGACCATGGATTCCATGGACCTGGAAAAAGAAAGAGGCATAACAATCGCCTCTGCCGCTACCTATTGTGAGTGGAAAGGACATGAAATTAATATCATTGATACGCCCGGCCATGTCGATTTTACCATTGAAGTGGAACGATCCCTGCGCGTTCTGGACGGTGCGATCCTGGTTTTGTGTTCAGTCGGCGGTGTTCAGTCGCAGTCCATTACCGTTGATCATCAGATGAAGCGCTACAAAGTTCCCTGCATCGCGTTTATCAACAAATGTGACCGCAGCGGCGCCAATCCTTTCCGTGTGATTGAACAGTTGCGTTCCAAACTGGGTCACAATGCCGTTGCCATGCAGATTCCCATCGGGCTGGAAACAGACCTGCAGGGCGTGGTTGATCTGGTGGCCATGAAAGCAATGTATTTTGACGGCGACAAAGGTGAAGATATTCGCATCGAGGAAATTCCGCAGCAACTCCTCACCGAAGCCA
>JAGFXG010000331.1 GCA_017860985.1 Deltaproteobacteria bacterium | reverse complement strand
CGGACGAACAACAAAGGTATCCATGCCATACTGCCTGTGGTAATCGAGGACCAGCTTTTCCGCCTCAAGCTTGGTTTTCCCGTATATGTTCCTGGGTGCGGGAGTAGTTGCTTCGGTCAATGGTTTACCGTCCTTTGACGTTCCCACGGCTTCTATAGTGGAGGTATAGAGAACTTTCTTTACGCCTGCCTGCCTGGCGGATTCGAGGACATTCCTTGTGCCCTCGACATTGGTTTTATAGTATTCTTCGTCAGGAACATTCGCATCCAGACGGGAAATCGCCGCGAGATGATAAACGGTATGGACGCCTTCCATGGCAAGTGCCAGCGACGAAGGAACCTTAATGTCACCTGAAATGATTTCTGAAGGGGACCCTGCAAGACGGGACATGTCGCTTCCGGGTTTCGTCAAACACCGCACCGAAATTCCATCCTCGAGAAGAGAGTCTGCCAGGTGGCTTCCAATAAAGCCTGCTGCACCGGTTATTAACACTTTCGATTTCATGGGCGGCACTAAACCATCAAAAAGGGGATGTGTCAAGCACGATAGGTTCCCTTCAGCCGGGGTCTCATGAACCCTCTGGAGCATACACAGGCGGTTTGTTATGTGGAGAATCAGTTCGCCTTTTACATATTTCTTTTTTTACCGGGTATCCGGTAATTGATAATTTTAAAAAAATCGTCAAGGCCATCCCGAAATTTCCTTGACTGAAGGAGACAGATGAGAATCTGGGTACTCAATCCGCCGTTTTTAGCAAAGTTTTCCAGACCGCAGCGCAGTCCCGCCGTGACCAAGAGCGGCACGCTTTATTTTCCCATATGGCTTTCCTTCGCCACTGGTGTGCTGGAGGATGCGGGCCATGAGGTCGTCCTGACCGATGCCCCGGCCAGAGGGCTGACCGAAACGGATATTCTGGCGATGGTCAGGAGCATCGCTCCGGCATTGATCGTAATGGACACAAGCACGCCCAGCATTGAAAACGATATCAAGGTGGCGGAAGCGCTGAAGGCGATCCTGCCGAACACGGTCATTGTCTTTGTCGGCACCCACGTGTCCGCCCTTCCCGAAGAAACGCTGATGGCGGCTCCGGCCGTTGACGCTGTCACCAGAAAGGAATACGAGTATACCTTAAGGGAACTGGCTTTCGTTCTGGAAAAAAGTTCCAGTAAAGAAAGCGACATTTATTCCGGCATTGCCGGCCTTTCATACAGGAAAGGGTCACAGATTGTCCACAATCCGGATCGTCCGTTCATTTCCAATCTGGATGAACTGCCCTGGGTCAGTCGCGTTTATGCAAAACATCTGAATATTTCGGATTATTTTAACCCCAATGCCCTTTACCCCATGGTGACGTTGATCACCAGCCGGGGATGTCCTTTTTTATGCCGGTTTTGCGTCTATCCCCAGACGATGACCGGCAGGAAATTCCGCGTGCGCAGTGTTGAAGACGTTGTTGAAGAAATACGATTTGTGCAAAAGACATTTCCCGATGCCAAATCGATCTTCATAGAGGACGATACCCTGACGGTGAATAAGAACCGTCTTATCGCCTTTTCCGAAGCTCTCATCAAAAGCGATGTGAGTCTTCCGTTTGTCGCCAATTCACGGATCGATCTAGAAAGGCTGGAATCCTGATTCATGGCTGTTTTATGGTAGGGTTTCCGGGGGAGACTAAAGAAACGGCCGAACAGACCATCCAATTGGCGCTCCGGCTGAATCCGGACACGGTCCAGTTCTATCCGGTGATGGTCTATCCCGGGACAGAGGCATATGATGACTATTGTGATAAAGGCTGGATAGAGACGCATGATTTCCGAGATTGGCTGACTCCGGAAGGGCTTCACAACTGTGTAGTCAGAAATGATGCGTTTACACCGGCCGATCTTGTCCAATGGTGTGATGATGCCAGACGCAGATTCTATCTCCGGCCTTCGTATTTTGCCTATAAATTGAAGCAGATCGTCACGCATCCCGAGCTGGCCCATCGTACGGCCAAAGCGGCGGTGACGTTTTTCCGATACCTGATTTCCGGTTCGCGGGTATAAGGCTTTATGGCTGAAAAGAAAACAATCCGTTATTCCGTCGTTATTCCGGCCTACAATGCGGGCAGGACCCTGCCGGATACCCTGACAGCGCTAAAACAGCAGACGATTTCCCATGAAGAATACGAAGTGATCGTCGTGGATGACGGATCAACCGATGATACTGCGGATGCGGCACGCCGCTTCGGCGTGAACTGTATCGGCCAGCCGAACCGGGGTCCGGCAGCAGCCAGGAATCACGGAGCGCGTGTTGCGAAGGGGGACATTATCCTGTTTACGGATGCGGATTGCTCGCCGGACCGGGACTGGCTCAGGCAAATGACACTGCCTTTCCAAAACGAAAAGACCATTGGCGTTAAAGGAGCATATCGTACGAATCAGAAGACACTTGCCGCCAGATTTGCTCAAGCCGAATTTGAAGACCGGTACGATCTTTTAGGCAAAGCGGATGCCATAGATATGGTGGATACCTATTCCGCTGCTTTCCGGAAGGATATGTTTATCAAGATAGGACTTTTCGATGAATCTTTTCCCGTCGCCAACAATGAAGATACGGAACTTTCATATCGCATGTGTGCAGCAGGTTACCGGTTGGAATTCAATCCTGAAGCGATCGTTTATCACCTTCACCCGGATTCCTTCGTGAAATATCTCCGTCTGAAGTTTAAAAGAGGATATTGGCGGATGATCGTCTACCGGAACTATCCGGGTAAGGCAATCAAGGACACTTACACCCCGATCGTTATCAAACTTCAAACAATGATGGCCGCCTGTTCGATACTGAGTGTCCTTTTTTCAATCGCTTCCCCTGTGTTGTTGAAGCTAACAGGATTGCTCTTTCTTGGTATTATGGCATCTTCAATTCCATTTTCCGTAAAAACGTTTAAAAAAGATCCCATAATCGCCTTGATATCACCCCTGGTAGTTCTCGGGCGGTCTCTTTCCTTTGCCCTTGGTGTATTTTTCAGTGTATTCTACAAAAAGACATCGTCATTATCGAAGAGATGAAATCTCTTTAATGAAAAAATCGGGGGAAAACCGGATATTAACTTTTTTAATATGATTATAGTAATTTAAAAAAATTGCTTGATTTTATGGATTTGTATGATATGAACCACGCAAGCGGTGATTTAAAAGTAAATTGCTCCGCTCTATAAATGTGCTAAAGCACTGAAAATCAATGAGTTATTCAATTGAACCCGTGCTTTGGCGCGGGTTTTTTTAGTCGCCAAAACCCGCACAAAAAATTATCTAAGGAGAATGTTTATGCAGATTTCGTCGGAAAGTGTAAAAGTGGGGCATCCTGATCTGGTTGCGGATATCATTGCGGCAAACGTCATTGCGGCCATCCTTGATGAAGAAAAGAAGCAAAAGCTTACACTGGCGAATATGCCGCATTGCGGCATTGAGGTTTTTTTAGGCAAGGGCATATGTATTGTCGGCGGTGAAGTCAGGACAAGAGTTTATGTCGATATTGACAAAATAGCACGGGATTCCGTGATTGAGCTGGGGTACAACCACGCAGCAGTCGGATTGAACGGGCATTTGATGGGCGTGCTTAACGCGATCATTCCCCAGTCGCCGGACATCAACCAGGGGACAAGCTGTCTTTTAAACAAGGACCGTGAAATCGGCGCAGGCGATCAGGGCATCATGTATGGATTTGCCTGCGATGAAACGCCGGAAATGCTTCCCCTGCCTTATGTGCTGGTCAACAAATTAATGCGGGCTTTTGAATACTGCCAGGATCCGATATTCGCACCGGATGGAAA
>JAGFXG010000071.1 GCA_017860985.1 Deltaproteobacteria bacterium | reverse complement strand
GCGCTGCCCAATACAAACTTTTCAGGAAAGTCTTTTTATGCTAGGGAAGAGGAGACGTGAACTTCAAGCGGGAAAACATCATGAAACTGACGCGCATCGCGATTATCCTAGTCACTGTATTATTCTTTGCAAACAATCTGTCTGCAGCCGAACAACTTTTAACCATTGTCCACACCAACGACATGCACTCTCATGTCCAGGGTTTTTCCCCGGAAATCGATTACCGGCCATTCACCATTGATTTGGATAAGACCCTGGGCGGCTGGTCGCGTCTTGCGACTGTGATCAAAAACATCAAAAAGGAAAAACTTCAGCCGGTTCTGGTTGTCGATGCGGGCGATTACACCATGGGATCTCTCTTCCACATGCTCAACCGGGAGGAAGCTTATGAATTGCGTCTGCTTTCCGCGATGGGTTATGACGTCGTCACGATGGGCAATCATGAATTTGATCTGAAACCCGGGGGACTGGCGGCAACATTGAAAACCGCAAAATCAAGGGGGCCCATACCGCAGATTGTTTTTGCGGGTGCGGTGTTTGACCGAAATAACCCGGTCCTGATTTCGCTTGAAAAAGCTTTTTCGGAAGCAGGTGTGAAAAATTATACTGTTCTGGAACGCGGCGGCGTCAAGATCGGCATTTTTGGGATGCTGGGAAAAGACGCCGCTGAAGTGTCGCCCTTCGCCAAACCCCTGACATTTCGTGATCCCGTCGATGTCGCGCGCGATATGGTGGATGCGCTGCGCAATAAGGAAAAAGTGGATCTAGTCATCTGCCTGTCACACGGCGGTCTGAATGACGATCCCGAAAAATCCGAAGACGAGCTGCTGGCGCGAAACGTTAAAGGCATCGACGTTATCGTGAGCGGACATACGCACACCAAACTGGACAGACCCATCGATGTGAACGGAACAATCATCGCTCAGGCCTGGTGTTATGGAAAACAGGCAGGGGTTATGGACATCGCCATGAACAACGGTAAAGTGACATTGAAAAAATATACCGTTGTCCCCGTCAACAGTTCGATACCCGGTGACGAAAAAATTCAGGCGATGATCGACGCCTTCAAACAAAACATCAACCGCCGAATACTGGCGCCCGCTCGTTTATCATACGATAAGGTCATCGCAGAAACAAAGTTTGATCTTTATATTTTAACCGAGGAATCGCCACTGGGCAATCTTCTGGCGGATTCCATCCGCTGGTATGTCAATTCCGTTGATTCAGACAAAAATGATCCGTCAAGCCGGGTTGTAGTGGCGGTAGAGTCCAATGGCGTTATCCGCGACGACCTGCTTCGTGGCGTTACAGGAAAAGTAACCGTCGGCGACCTATTCCGAACAATTCCCCTGGGAATCGGCGTGGACAACACCATGGCCTATCCGCTGCTTTCCTTTTATTTGTACGGGTATGAACTGAAAAGAGCCCTGGAAATCCTGACCAGCATCAGACCCATCAAGGGTGATGATTATTATCTGCAGATTTCCGGTCTGCGCTTCACATACAATCCACGACGGGTCATTTTTGACCGTGTAACCGATATTGAAACAGGCTCCGAAGAGGAAGGATACCAGCCTCTCGATTACAGGAAATCGAACAGGAAATTGTACCGGGTGGCGGCCAATATTTACAATGCTTCGTTCCTGAAACTTGTCGGCCATTTCACGTATTCCATGCTGGATATCGTTCCGAAAGATAAAAACGGCAGCCCCCTGGCAAAATTATCGGCGGCACTGGTTGACAGCAACAAAGCTCGTGCGGGTATCCAAGAACTCAAGGAGTGGCAGGGCGTCATCAAATATGTCCAGTCTTTCCCGGACACTGACGGCAATGGCATTCCAGATATTCCCGAAAAATACAGGGGCAAGCTGGGTCGTATTGTGGAAAAGCCGAGCATCAACCCGGTCAATCTTGTCTCCAGGGGAACAGAACCGACGATAATTGTTCTGGCGGCAATTGGCCTTATTGTATTTTTACTGGTAATGACGGTAATGCTGATTATCCTTCGAAGAAAGGTAAAGAAAGGCTGATATCTCCATTTGCAAAAAAACAGAAACATTTCTTTTTCGGATGAATCATGCTTTTATGAATAACTGAGGTTTTTTATGGACAAAGAATTTATTGAAATCCGCTGGCACGGAAGGGGCGGCCAGGGCGCCATTACAGCGGCAAAGATTGTCGCCTCCGCGGCCTTTGCCTCCGGATACGCGGGTGTTGTCATGGCTCCGACCTTCGGCACCGAACGCAGAGGCGCGCCGGTCATGACGTCTCTGAAAATTTCCAAAACGAAAATTTATGATTTATCGCCAATCGAAACCCCGGACATCGTTGTTGTCCTGGACCACCTGCTGCTGAAAGAAACGGATGTCACCCATGGCCTCAAAAAAGGCGGCATCATTGTTTTAAACACCCCGGTCGCTTTTGAATCATACGGCTTTAAAGATTTCAAGCTGGCCATCGCGGATATCACGGCTATTTCGGTGGAGGCGGGACTTCCCCACGGCATGGTCAACACCGGAATCATCGGATCTCTGGAAAAAGGAACAAGCCTGCTCGGAATTGATATCCTGATCAAAGGCATTGAAGAGGAATTCAAAACCAGAAATCCACAGAAAAATTCTTTGGCTGCCAGGATTGCTTACGAACGAACCCGGGTCGGAGGTTGAAAATGGGCACTCGAAATTACCGAAGGAAAACATCGCACAGCGAGCATGGCCCCGGGGACGGCGGGAAAACAGGATCATGGAGGGTGGAACGCCCGGTGCTTGACCAGAGCCTCTGCATCCCCTGTAAAAGAAACAAGGAAGCCTGCTTCATTTGCTGGCTGTTCTGCCCGGAAATTGTCATTTCACGCACGATCCCACCGCGGGTTGACCTTGAATACTGCAAGGGCTGCGGAATCTGCGCGGAAGAATGCCCCACCAAAGCCATTACCATGGTGGATGAAGCAAAATTTTCAGAAGAAGACAAGGAGTAGCCGCCATGCATATTATCGAAAATGGAAACGCGGCAGCAGCTCTGGGCGTCAAACTTTGCCGTGCCAGTGTCATCGCGGCCTATCCCATCACCCCGCAGACCCCGCTGACGGAAAAACTCTCCGAATATGTTGAACGCGGCGACATGAAGGCGGAATACATCCCTGTTGAAAGCGAACATTCCGCCCTGGCCGTTTGTATCGCCGCCTCGTCGGCCGGCGCCAGGGTTTTCACGGCCACGAGCGCCAACGGACTCCTGTACATGCACGAACAGGTCCAGTGGGCATCCGGAGCGAGACTGCCCATCGTGATGTGCGTGGTCAACCGGGCGGTCGGCGCGCCCTGGAACATCTGGAACGACCAGCAGGACTCCATATCCCAGCGCGACACGGGCTGGATACAGATATATTGCGCAGACCACCAGCAGATTATCGATACCGTCATCAAGGCTTACTGGATCGCAGAAAAAGTTAGCATCCCCATTATGGTCTGCTACGACGGATACATCTTATCCCACACCTTCATGCCTTTTGATCTTCCGGATCAGGAAAAGGTTGATGCCTTTCTGCCGCCATTTAAGCCGGACTATGCACTCCGCCCGGAAGAGCCGGCCAATCTCAATACCGTAACACTGCCGGATGTGCGCATGGATGTCCATGGCGAACTGGCCCACAGCTACATGGAAATCCGCTATCTGCTCCAGGAAGAGCTGCGGACAACGCTCGCCGTTGCGGCGGATGCGGAAAAAAGGTTTGCCGAAATATTCGGCCGGTGTGGCGATCCATATATCGAATCCTATCGATGCGACGATGCCGACCATGTTGCCATAGGCCTCGGGTCCCTGACCTATCAATTAAGGGTATCCGTAGATGCGCTAAGGAAGGAAGGCATCAAGGTTGGCGTCATGGGTGTCCGCTTCTACCGGCCTTTCCCGGACGAAGCCATCGCCAGTGCCTTAAAAGGCAAAAAAACCATTATCGTTTTTGAGAAGGCGCTGAGTTACGGTTATGAAGGGGCGCTTACATCGGATTTAAAATCCGCCCTCTATGAACATCTTGCAGGCACAGGCAACCTGCCGTCAGTCCAGAATTTTATTGTGGGAATCGGAGGTCGCGAAATTCGGACAGACGATCTGACACAAATGTTCAGGACTGCGACACTGGGCCGGGTTTCCAGGGAACCCACCTGGATCGGCCTTAAGCTATAGGAGAAGCAAATGCAGGTTAAAACCACCATTTTAAGTTTACCGACAGAGGAGTTTGTCCACCCGGGAACACGGGCATGCACGGGCTGCGGACTGGCCATCGCCTACAGAGTAGGCCTGAAAGCCCTAGGCAAAGACACCATGCTTGTTGTGCCTCCCAGCTGCCTGACGGTGCTTCAGGGACTTTTTCCTGTTGCCTCGACAAAACTTCCCTGCCTGAATGTGACCTTTGCCTCAACAGCCGCCGCCGCAACAGGCATTCTCGCCACCCTGAAAACACAGGGCAATAGCCACACAACGGTGGCCGCCTGGGCAGGCGACGGCGGAACCAGTGATATCGGTTTGCAGGCTTTATCCGGCGCGGCGGAGCGCGGCGACAACTTCATTTATTTCTGTTACGACAATGAAGGGTACATGAACACGGGCGCCCAGAGATCGGGAACTACCCCGATCGGTGCAATAACCGCCAACACACCGTTCAAGGGCAAGCTGCAGCAGAAAAAGGACGTTCCGGCCATCATGGCGGCACATAAATTAAGCTACGTTGCCGCCTGCTCGGCGGCTTATCCGCTGGACCTTTACGACAAGATCAAAAACTGCCTGCATCTGCCGGGAACCAAGTATTTCCATATTCACATCCCGTGTCCGCCGGGTTGGGGTTATGATCCGCGATATGGAATCAAAATCGGCAGGCTGGCCGTTGAAACCGGATATTACGATCTTTACGAAATTGTCAACGGTGAGTTCAAATTAACAGCCGCCTCTGAAAAGCTGGTTGAAAAACGCAAGCTGGTGCCGGTTCATGAATATTTCCGGACGCAGTCGCGGTTCAGGCTGCTTACCGATTCTCAGATTGCAGACATTCAGCAAAAGATTGATGAGAAGTGGGCGGGGTATTACAATAAGGACGAGTAACAAGGCCGCTTCTTATTCGTACCCGTCGACAAACAACCATTTTGGAAAAACGAACGCCCGCAGGAAGGAGAGACGGATGTCCCTCCTTCCTGCACAAGATCATTCTTTGTATAAATCTTCCAGCATAGTTCCGTATTTTTCCATGACCACTCCCCGTTTGAGCTTCATGGTCTGAGTGAGCATGCCATTGTCCAAAGTAAAGTCGTCCAGGATAAACGCAAATTTGCGTGGAATTTCATAGGATCCCAATGTTTTCTTTAGATGGTTCTGGACTTCTGCGGTTAACAAATCCTTGAAACTTTGGCCGGCAGGATTAGCGGGATCAAAAAGATCCTCCGGTTTTACGGATAAGTCCAACTCGGTGGCCAGATGTTGCAGTAATTTCATGTCGGGCACAATGAGACCCACATTGTACTCATGGCCTGCCCCAGTGACCACCGCATTTAAAATCCAGGGTAACACTTTCATTTCCAGTTCAACCGCATCAGGATGGATGTATTTACCATTGGCAAGTTTATATTCCTCCTTGAATCGGCCGGTGATGTATAAAAATCCATCATCATCCAGACGTCCCCGATCTCCCGTTCGCACGCCCCGCATCCCGTTCATCTCTACAATCACTTCTTGAGTTTTTTCCGGTTTTTTGTGGTACCCGATCATGCATTGGGGGCCGAAGCAAATAATCTCACCATCATCATTGTTCTCGCCTGTCCGTGATCGATCAATGACAACTTTGGTTTTATTAATGGGTTTGCCAACCGACCCCAGGCGATTTCCCATTAAAGGAGAGTTGATGGTAATGGCCGGAGACGTTTCGCTCAATCCATAGGCGTCATAAGTTGGAATTCCCACATCAATAAAGAATTTGGCAATTTCCACGTTCATCGGAGCACTGCCTGTGACCGCGTTTTCCAGGCACCCACCGAAGCGGGCTCGAATCTTTTTTAAGACAATCTTATCCAGGATTTTATACTTCAAACCGGCACTGCCTGTTTCCCGTTTGCTTTTAGCTGCCGCCAGTGCTGCTTCAAACAGCTTCAGCTTTAAGCCGCCTTCTTCCCGCATCTTGGCCCAGACCCCGTTATAGACCTTGTTGAAAATTCTTGGCACGGTAATCATGAATGTGGGTTGTATTTTGGGCAAATCTTCAATTAACGTCTCGACCGATCCCATAATCCCGATAGATCCCCCTCTCAGGATAAAAGCATGCAAATCAGCTGTAATCCCAAACGAGTGCGCCCAGGGAAGCATGGAGATGCAGATGCACCGGCTCTTTTCGGTTAAGTTTAAAAACCAGGCCAGGCCTGCCTTGACGTTTTCCGCCAGATTGCCATGAGAAAGAAGGACGCCCTTTGGTTCACCGGTGGTCCCCGATGTATAAATCAAGACCGCGACATCGGAATACTTTGGCTTTCGGGAGGGCACAGGGTTCTGCTCTCCTTTTTTCTCCAGTCCGGCCATCGTGTTTTCTCCTGTTCCCTCGATCAGGTAAATCTGCTTGAGGGTCGGAATTTCAGAGGTAAAATCTTTCACTTTGTCAAAAATTTCAGGTTTGGAAACAAACAGTATCTTTACCTCGGCATCTTTCACGATATACTTCCACATGGAGAGCAATTCTTTTTCATACATGGGTACGTAGGCGGCGCCTAGGCCCTGTGTGGCAATCTCTCCAATCACCCATTCCTTCCGGTTATTGGCGATGATCCCGACTGTGTCACCCGCTCCAACGCCAATCGATGCCAGCCCCGCCCGCAAATTATTCACCCGCGTTGCAATCTGACTGTAGGTTACCCATTGATAAATCCCGGCACTGTCTTTCTCACCCATGAGCAGATTGCTCGCGTATTTAGCGGCGCTGTTTTCAAAAATTTCCACTAAGTTGTCCGGTGCCTCATATGTGTTGCTGTACTCGCCGTATTCAAAAATCGCCATAAATGCCACCCCGCCTTTCGTCACGTTTCATTTTGAATGGATCTGAAGTTCGCCGCTGACAAATATTCTTTTGGTTAGGAGTTATGTGTTATTTTTGTCTGTAAATCTATTTATGGTTCTGTTTCTTTAGACGAGTTGGATGCCGCCGGTTTTGTATCATACCGTGAATTGCATTCAATGAAAGGTTAACTCTTGCTTAATGGATATTTCCTGCGCTGTTTTTTTAACATTATTAATATTCATTTGCCAAGTCAAGGGAATTTGGTTTTCAGTGATTTTATTTATTTGATCATCACCAGCAGCATTTTATACTTTGTCACGGCTTTAAGTGCGTGAGGCTTATTGGCCGGCATGATGATCATTTCCCCTTCTTTAACGGAATGGGGTTTTTTGTCGATGGTAATTTCGGCTTCACCTTCAAGCAAAAAAACCACTGCGTCATAAGGTGCCGTATGCTCACTTAATCCCTCTCCCTGGTCGAAAGCAAAGACAGTCATCGTTCCTGACGGTTTCCTGATAATCTCCCGACTGACCACAGAATGCTCCTGGTAGGACGCCATGTCTTTAAGCTTCAAGACATCCGTCAGATTGCCTATTTGAGTGATATTATCCACCATGATTCTCTCCTTTCCTGCCGCAAATGGACATATAACCGTTAGAAATCCAGGCATCAAAAATGCCCCATGCCTTTATTGAACATGTTTATCAGACAATTCAAAAAGGTTTGATTTGTCTTATATCAGAATTTGACTATTTTTTTTAAAGAATAAAGGGAAGTGACCGGCGGAATGAATATTATTTTAAATCAAATGAAATCAAATGCTTTCAACGGACCTTTCTTCATTTCCCAACGATTCACTTTTATCCTTCTGGGCAGGAAAATCTGTTGACATAAAAAATCAATCGCATTATAGTCACCCCCGCTCGAAATGGGTATCATACGGACGGGCAAAGCCAGTCATCGAAAACCTGATGGGGAATCGTTCAATGGTAGGACGACGGACTCTGACTCCGTTAATCAAGGTTCGAATCCTTGTTCCCCAGCCATTTACAAAATCCACCCCACAGGCTATTCATAAATCCGGAAGTTTAGCATATTGAAAGGCGCGCAGGAGGATGAACCCTGCAAAAAGAGCGACCTCCGGGCCTTGAACGTTTACGATAGTTTCAACGATCTGCCTGCCCTCATTTTCCGCCGGCAATCCTGGCCCATGAATCCCTCAGGGCCACAACCCGGTTGAAAACCGGTTTACCCGGTT
>JAGFXG010000330.1 GCA_017860985.1 Deltaproteobacteria bacterium | reverse complement strand
AACGGCTGTTGAAATGGACAATGCCGCCGCGAAAAGGGTGAGCCGGTCCCAACAGGGCGATCTTCATGGATTATAATTTTCCTTAACGCTAAAGGGAAGCATATAACCGGCCGCCTTGGCCACATGGAGAGCCACAATCAACCCTGGAATCACCCGAGCAGGAACCGCACGCTTTTTTTTCACTGCTCCCTTGCTCCCTGTTAGAATGACACCCGCTGTATAAACTCCAAACGCAGAAAAAAAGAAACCTTTCAGCTCTTCAACGACGAGTGACGCGACGGCCAGCGTGGCCAGAGCATGCGCCAAAAACTTACCCCCGTGACAAACAGGAAGTATCACACTGAATTTCGGCCTCAAGCTAACCTCCTCACACACATCGTCATGGCTTTGTTGGCTTGAGATCGAAACGTTCCACCGTACAGTCATCGGCAATGCTGTTTTTGTAAGTGCAGCTGCGGCACATGTCAAAGTCATTATGCCCAAGATTAAAAACCCTCCGGAAATCTTCAGACGCCTTGCTTTTCCAGGCATTGAGCGTTCCCATAGGGCCTATGTTTCCAAAGGAATGTTCATTTTTATAGTCGTATTCGCAGCCAATCACCTCACCGGAAGCTTCCACCGTAATCCGCTTCCAGGGCCGCATACAAACAAAGGGCCTTTCTTTCCGCGTAAACGTATCCTTGTTGTAGTCGTACCTTCGATAGCGGGTTTTTCCCGGCGCATAAGTTTTATCCAGTTCACATCCTTCGTCCGGATGCATATCCACCGTTTTCAGAGTGAAAAAATCGACGCCCATTCTTCGGGCCAAGTCGTGGGCTTCCGGCACCTCGGCCTCGTTGTGTCGCATGACCACAAAACGCATGTTAATGCGGGGTGTGGTAAGGCCTTTGGCTGAACGCACCCGGAGAATGTTTTGAATGTTCAAAATCACCCGGTCCAGGCGACCACCCTGCCGATACTTTTCATAGATTTCCTGGCTGACCCCATCCACAGCAACCACCAGGCTGTCGAGTCCGGAATCCACCAGGGCTTCAACCTGCGCCTCGTCAAGCGGCACGTTACCGTTGGTACTGGTGTGGACGACTATCCCCCTGGTCTTGGCATAGGCGATCATCTTGATGAGATCGGGGTTCAGAAAAGGTTCGCCCCAGTCCCAGAGGATGAGCAGCAACAGGTAATCGCCACACTCGTCGATGAACTGCTTGAAAGTTTCCAGAGGCAAAAGGGCTCTGGACCTGGATTTGGTGATGGATGTCGTCAAGCACAGAGGGCAATTAAGGTTGCAGTAATTAGCCGGCTCCACCTGAGCAATAACCGGATATCCCAATGGCCTGGCCGGCAATAAATACTGGTTCAGACCAGCCAGAAAAAAGTTGACCGCTTTTCTCAGACGGATATTTCGGGCCCGGTAAGGCAGCATTTCGAATTCAAATTTAAATTGACCTCGCAGCAGCAGACCGAGTATTTGCGGCAGCACGTCGCTTAAGTTAAATATTTTCATTTATTGTCTCCTTTAAGCCAGGAACTCAAATCTCTGCCGATATAGTCTTGCAGCTTTAAAATATCATCGCGATAGAACCACCTGAGTTGTTGTTCAATTTCATGGTCCATGGGCAGCGGTTTTTGCAGATTGGTGGCGCGAATACGGTCGCGCAGGCGACTCCAGCGGTCCCCGCCCAGTATCGCGCCGCCGATAGTCCGAGCTGCTTTATGCAGCCGTTTGGGTTTGACAAAAAGCGCATTCAGAAAAGATGATCGGGGGATACCCGAAACATTATATCTGTGGCTCATATCCGGAATAAAATCGGGGTTGACTTCAAGAAACGTGCACACAGTCCGGATCAGCGCTTCGGTATCGGACTTCAGATCATCATAGAGCAGAACCTGGACCCGGCTGAAGTTTTCCTGATAGGCTCGCACCTGGCGGGCATACAACCCTACTTCACGGTAGCGCCAGGACCACCCGTATCCATCGCGCTTTCTCTGTTCCTCCTGGTTCAGTGCATCCGCAAAGAGCAGATATTCTCTACCGTCCCGGACCAAAAAATTATAGGCGGAATAGGCGCGGTTCACCGGATCCCTCAGGATGATGACGATTCGGGGGTCGCCAAGATAGCGTTGAATAGCCGGGATAGTCCGTTCAAAAAGAAAAAGCGTATCCACACTGGCCTCGCCCACCGCTTTCTTGCCGATGCTTTTTTTGAACAATCTACAATAATCATCAAATGACTTTACGCCTCTTTCCGCAATTAAATCGTCGCCGGGCCCTCGGCCCGGATTGGCCGAACGATTGCTAAAAAAATACGGCCCCCACAATAAGAAAATTGGGCAGAGCAGACATATTTCGGTTTTTTTTAGATAAAAAGCGCACCCTGTCTCCTAAAAATCTTTTGTGTACAAGGAACAAATAGTCTTCACTTTCATACATTCGCCTTTCTGCAACATAGCCAGTGATTATTCCGATGTTCTCGGTCACTATTATTATTTTGCAAAATAACTTTTAATCTTAAGCTCACTTCCTCAATCAATTTACGGTTAACTGAAAGTAGATCAGCGATAACAGCAATAAGAATCGTCTGAAAAAACAAAAAAGGGACGCTCATACACATGATCATCAATGGCGGCGAGGCACGCGGGATGAAGGTTTAAACTTTTGACGGCAAAAGCCGTGCCGCTACAAGGCGGTCCGGCTACAAATATGATGTGACCCAAATTCTCTGTCGCCTTCATTGCTGCCTTTCTCTCTCCTGCTCTGCAAGCTTACTGGAGAACCTTCCGGGAAGCCCCTTCCAATCGAACGGACATTATTTTTCATCAAATTCCAGCAATGCTTTTCGGCATTCCTCCTTATTATGGGCGGCGCAATCTGAAAATTCATTGGTTTTCCATACCTGTTCATCCCCGATAGGGAAAGTCGTTTGCAGGTTCTTGAAAACTTTAAAACGCTTCGCCCGGGCAACCATTTTGACTATCATCATCCGCCGAACCAGTCCGTCCCGACCCAGGCCTTGCCCACCATAAGCCGCAAATAAAGATCGCGATTAAATATAAAACAATCCCACCCAGGATGTGTTTCCCCGACTTTCGCATACATGACAGGAATATCTTTAAAATTATTATAATTGTACTGTTTCAGGCAAATCAAGTAAAAAAAGGTGGTGGTTAGCGGCGCCATGAATTGGCTTCTTTGAGTTACCAGCCCTTACAGTTCAAACATCGCTCACGGATGGCTTTTCTCCGGTTCAAGCCCACAATTTTACGACCATCTTTGCCCATGATCCTGACTTTCATAGTGTTTCTCCTCAAAAAAGTATTTATTTTTCCCCATATTTATGATTAAAAGTAGTCAGGTTTATGGTCATTTCACGGAAAAGATTAATAATCATTAAATAGGATGTGGTTTGTGCGGCAGCTGGATTTGTTCATCATTCCGGAGGATTCTCCTTTAACAAGCTGAAGGAAACCGGAGAGTATGGGAAGATTTTTTTAAGAAAATAAAAACGGTTTGAAGAAAAGTGGGGCATGAAATCGAAACCGCACAAGTACAGAATGAAATAAAAAATATGGCG
>JAGFXG010000070.1 GCA_017860985.1 Deltaproteobacteria bacterium | reverse complement strand
TTATAAAATTACCAAACTGCAATTTCCGGAAAAAGAAATCAGTGATATTTATCCGACGGAAGATGAAAACCCCTTCATTGTCCGCGATTTTGGACGCTGTATTCTTTGCGGCCGCTGTGTTCAGGCCTGTAATGAACTGGTTGTAAACCGCGCCATTTCGCAGGGCTATCGCGGTGCGGAAAGCAAGATCGTCACCGGTGGCGACCTGCCCTATCATGAAAGTGAGTGCGTTTTCTGCGGTCAATGCGTGGAAGTCTGTCCAGTCGGTGCTTTAACGGAAAAGAAGGCCAAAGGGTTGGGACGTCCCTGGGAAGTTAAGAAAATCCGCACAACGTGTCCCTATTGCGGTGTCGGATGCCAACAGTGGCTGCATGTCAAAGACGGCAAAATCGTCAAGGTAACGGCTGTAGAAGAAGGCGAGCCGAACAAAGGCAGGCTGTGCGTGAAGGGTCGTTTTGCCTATGACTTCATTTACTCCGAAGACAGGCTCAAAACGCCGTTGATTCGTAAAGAGGATGGTGAGTTTCGCGAGGGGTCCTGGGATGAGGCGCTTGATCTGGTGGCATCCAAATTCAAGGAGATTATCAAGAAAGACGGGCCGGACGCCATTGCCGGCGTCAGCTGCGCCCGCAGCATCAACGAAGATTCCTATCAAATGCAAAAACTTTTCCGCGCGGTGATCGGCACCAATAATATTGATCACTGCGCGCGTACCTGACACGCTCCAACGGTCGCGGGTCTCGCGACTTCATTCGGTTCAGGTGCAATGACTAATTCTTTTGGTGATTTTATAAAGGCCAAGATGATTTTGATGGTTGGTACAAATATGAGTGAGGCGCATCCGGTGGCTTCAACATTTGTTAAAGATGCTGTACTGGGTGGCGCACAACTGATTGTTGTCGATCCTCGCCGCACGGATATGGTGGATTTCGCGCAGCTTCATGTTCCGATCAAGGTTGGTTCGGATGTTGCATTTATTAACGGCGTTATGAATGTGCTCATCACTGAAAATCTTTATGATCAAAAATATGTGGAGTCCTGTACGGTCGGTTTTGAAGAACTTAAGAAGAAAGTCATGGAGTATCCACCTGAACGGGCAGCCGAAATCAGCGGTGTCTCCGCGGAAACAATCAGGGATGTCGCGCGCCGTCTGTCTTCCGTGAAGCCGGCGATGCTGATGTACACCCTGGGGATAACGGAGCATACATGCGGTGTGAATAACGTGATGAGCTGCGCCAATCTCCAGATGCTCCTGGGCAATGTCGGGTTTGAGTGCGGCGGCGTTAATCCGCTTAGAGGCCAGAACAACGTTCAGGGCGCCTGCGACATGGGTGCGCTGCCCAATGTTTTCCCTGGCTACCAACGGGTGGACAACGCGCAGGCGCGGGAGAAATTCATGAAAGCCTGGAATGTCCAATCACTGCCCGACAAACCCGGTATGATGATGCCCACAATGATGAAAAATCTGACCACCGGAAAAGTCAAAGCCTTTTATGTCTTCGGTGAGAACCTGGCAAACACCGAGCCGGATATTCATCATGTTGAACGCGAACTGCAATCGGCAGAGTTCCTGGTCTGTCAGGATATCTTCCCGACGGAAACGACACGCTTTGCTCATGTGATCCTGCCTGCCGCGGCCTGGAGTGAAAATGACGGCACATTCTCCAGTTCTGAGCGGCGGGTCAACCGTGTGCGCACGGCCAGTGTGCCGCCGGGTGATGCAAAACCCAACTGGTGGATTTTCAAGGAGATCGCAAAAAGAATGGGGCACGAGTGGGCATCAAACAGCGCTCAGGAAATCTGGGACAACGAAGTTTCCGTTCTGGCGCCGTCCCTGGCCGGCATTCAATACGCCCGGTTGGAAAATGACGGCATCCAGTGGCCTGCGCCCAGTAAAGACCATCCGGGTACACCGACTCTGCACAAGGACGGAAAATTCACCTGCGGTTTGGGTGTGCTCAAAGCCATTGACTGGACGCCGCCTGCTGAAGTTCCCGACAAAGAATATCCGATGGTGCTTTCTACAGGAAGACGTTTGTACCATTATCATACAAGGACTCAAACTGGACGGTGCGAAGGCATCAATGACCTGCTCGGCGAAGAAACGGCGGACATTTCACCCGCTGATGCGCAGGCGCACGGAATTTCCGACGGAGAAGTAATTGCCGTGAAGTCGCGTCGCGGGGAGGTAAAAGTCAAGGCCCGTGTGACCAGTCAGGTTCCGCAGGGCCTGGTCTGGATGGCTTTTCACTTCCGTGAAGCCTGCGCCAACTGGCTGACCAACCCGGTTTATGATCCGGTGACGCAGACAGCGGAATATAAAGCTTGCGCTGTACGGATTGACAGGCTTGCATAGGGGGTAAAACATCCCGCAACAAATGCGGGATGTTTTTTGTAAGATTATATGTTATTTATAACACACAAAATATCTTCAAGGAAATTTCAATGAAAAATATACGACTTGTCCTTGCTTTCATTTTGATAATATTGATGAATCCATTTTCTGTCGCTGCACAGGAAAAAATTTCCGTTGCCGTGGCGGCAAACTTTATCTCAGTATTCAAGGAAATCTCAGCAGACTTCGAAAAGAAAACGGGCGTAAAGGTAGAGGCGACTTTTTCTTCCACAGGCAACCTTTACAGCCAGATCCAAAACGGTGCTCCGTATGATGTGTTTTTATCCGCCGATGAACAACGGCCGGATCTGCTGCAAAAAGAAGGATTCACGGATGGGACCTTCATTTACGCGCGAGGGCAGATCATCCTCTGGTCGGCCAACAAAGATTTCTGCGAAGCTTCAACCTGGCAGGACGCTTTAAAAAACGACAAGGTTAAAAAGATCGCCATAGCCAATCCTCTGACTGCACCTTACGGTGCTTCGGCCAAAGCGGCGCTGCAAAAAGCCGGGTTGTGGGAGGAATTGCAGAACAAACTGGTTAACGGCCAGGACATTGCCCAGGCTTTTCAATACGCGAGCACGCAGGCAGTGGACGCTGGTTTCTGCGCGCTCTCGGCCACGTCCAGCCCCCAGGGAAAGGTCGGATGTTTCTATCATATTCCCGAAGCTCCAGCGATTGTGCAGGCAGGTTGTATTTTGAAAAGAACAAAAAATAAGGTTGGCGCTGAACTTTTTATGACCTTCATGATGTCTGATCAGACTACGCTAATTAAAAAGAAATATGGTTATCGTTAAATGGACTATCTTGCGCTCTATGTCACAATAAAATTGGCCCTGGTTACTACAGCTGTTCTGATGGTCATTGCCGCGCCGATTGCTTATTTTCTGGCGTACAAACATTTTCCGGGAAAATCGTTTGTGGAAGCTTTGATCTATCTGCCGATGGCCCTGCCGCCGACGGTTATCGGTTTTTATCTGATCATCCTCATGGGGCCGAGGGGCTGGGTCGGTGGCATCTGGGAGTCTTTGACAGGCGAATCGCTGTTGTTTACGTTTTTGGGCATTACGATTGCGTCCGTTATTTATTCGATACCTTTTGCCGTCCAACCGATGAAATCCGCCTTTGTCAAAATCGACCGGCGGCTTCTGGAAAATGCCTATATTCTGGGCTTGTCGAAACGTGCCACTTTTCTGCGTGTGATCATCCCCAACTCTCTGGGCGGTATCGCCGCAGCCTCCATTCTTGTTTTCTTGCATTCGATCGGCGCATTCGGCGTGTTGCTGATGGTCGGGGGCAGCATTCCCGGAGAAACCAAAGTGGCATCCATTGCCATTTATGAAGCGGTGGAAATGATGAATTATCAAGCGGCTGGTTTGATTGCGCTGAGCTTCATTCCCATCAGCTATGCCTTTTTATTGTTGGTCAACAAACTCAATGAGGGTTCCCGTGCATGACAATATCCGCCGCTTTCAGAAAAAAACTCAAATACTTTGATGTCGACATTTCTTTTGACTGTCAGAGCGAAAAGATGATGGTGTTGATTGGTCCATCCGGTGGTGGGAAGACGACGATCATCCGTATGCTGGCCGGGCTGGAAACGCCGGACGAGGGCAGGTTATGCTTTGGCAATGATATCTGGTTCGATTCTCTGCGGTGCGTCAACTTAAAGCCTCAGAAGCGCCGTTTGGGATATGTTTTTCAGGACTATAATCTTTTCCCGCATCTTAATTTATTCGATAATGCGGCTTTTGCCGCTGTGGATAAAAAAGAAGTTCACGCGCTTTTTGAGCTTTTCAGGATCGACCATCTCAAAAAACGCAAACCACACATGGTGTCCGGGGGTGAGCGACAGCGTTGCGCCATCTGCCAGGCGTTGGCCCGTCATCCCCGTCTGCTTCTGCTGGATGAGCCGTTTTCCGCGCTGGATGTGGTGACTCGGCGTGGCTTGCGGGAAGAGATCAAAAGCCTGAAGGGCAGGTTATCCTGTCCCATTATTTACGTAACGCATGACATTAACGAGGCCCTGTTTCTGGCCGATGAGATCCTGCCGGTCGTAGACGGAAAAGCCGATTACGACTGGATGCAGCGCACGATCACGAGGGAACCCGGTGAAGGAACGCCGACCAGAGGTGCGCGGGAACCGCGCCTGTCGCTGGTGTATTAGCACACAAAAAACATGGTTTTGTACTGAAAATTATTTTATGAAAGCTATGCTTTCTTTTTCTAACCGCTACATGTGGCGCGAGAGGGGTTAGAGAGAATTTTTAATCCCCTCATTTCCCTTGAAAGAGGGAGGCTAAAATTGATGCATACTGATAAAGGAGCTAAATATATATGAACATCTGTACCTATTCTTATGAAGAGTATGTTCACCTGGTGAAGTCATTTCACGGCACTCTTGCGCCGGGCCTTCTGATCGGCGGCTTTATGGTCGATCTGGCCATGAAGCATCTGCCGGAAGGAGAATTTTTTGACGCCGTCTGCGAGACACCGGTTTGTCTGCCCGACGCTGTCCAGATTCTGACGCCCTGCACGATCGGAAACGGATGGCTGAGTGTTGTTCCTTTCGGCAAATTTGCCGTAACATTGTATGAAAAATACGCCGGGGCCGGTGTGCGCGTTTACCTGGACACAAAAAAGCTTGATGCCTGGCCGGCAATCCGTGACTGGTATCTCAAAAAGAAGAAGAAGAGCGAACAGGATCAAGAGTTGCTTTTTGCTCAAATCAGGGAAGCAGGACATGGTCTGTTCAGTATGCAGCGCGTAAAGGTGGATCCCGAAAAAGTTCGCCGCAAGAAAATGGGCCCGGTTGCCGTCTGCCCCGTTTGCAATGAAGCCTATCCCACCCGCGATGGGGAGAAATGCCGAAGCTGCCAGGGGGACAGTCCCTTCACAGAGATCAACATGATTAACTGATGCCGTGGAAAATGTAATACAATCATGCTTAAGTCAGGCACAATCTTAAATCGGCTTTATGAGACGCTTGCGCATGCCGCGAAAGACCGGCGGATTGCCGATTTGCGCGTGGGATTAAGTTACGTGGGTGTCAAACTGGATGACGGCACTGCGGGAATCGCCGCTTTGGTGCCCGACACGTCGTCCCAAGGCTGCACTGTTTTGAAGGAAGCCGGGACTTATGCGGGGGCGAACGCGGAGGATATCCTGGTGTATCTTGTTGACGGTCCGAACAGTCTGTATCGTGCCATTGGTCTGGCAGTGGCCAATGCCTTGCTTGAATCGCCTCTTGATCAGGCCGAGGACCGGGAAGCCACCACGTATTTCAATCTTCAGCCGGGCGAGAAAGTTGCCATGGTCGGTCTTTTTGCCCCGCTGGTCAAGCGCATTGAAGCAACGGGCGCGATTCTGACTGTTATTGAAAAAAACCCCGACCGTCTGGAAATCCTTTCTCCCGACGACAGGCAAAAGGCGCTCAAGGAATGTGATGTTGCGATCATCACCGCCACGACGCTTTTGAATAATACATTTGAGGAAATGACCAACCTGCTTGGTGAGCCGCGCCTGGTTGCAACGATGGGTCCATCCACCCCGCTTATGCCGGAGATTTTTCACGATACGCGTATTACGCACCTGGGCGGAGCCGTTGTTAAAGATACGGCGCGGGTTATGCAAATTGTTTCAGAAGGTGGCGGTACACCTGCTCTGCGGCCTTATCTTCGTTTTGTTAATCTGATATTCAATCTATAAATCGGAAAAAACCGGATACATCAAAGATAAAATGGTGCAACGCATTGCGCGAAAAAAAGGCGGATCGGTTACGATCCGCCTTTTCTGAAAGGTTTTAATTTTAGTTAACCTCTGCAACCGTCGCTACCAGCGACGGTCCCGTTCCGTTGCTGATTATAAACAGCCACTTTTTGGTGGTTCATCACACAACCGGTTCGTGTGTTTTGATTACCATACAGTAAAAGAATAATCAAGAAATAAATCAACATATAGTGTTCTTTATGAATTGAAACACAATAGGTGGTATTTTGTAAAAGGATGTGATCAAAAAGGAGGCACATGCGAGTGTTGCTTGTATCTGACTTTCTGGAAGGTTAGTCACTGCCTCGGAAATCATTCACGCATGAATTGAATCATGGCAGGTTGATAATCTAAAATTTACCAGATGTTAATCATAAATAAACAGCATAAGAA